>LXTK01000252.1 GCA_001643475.1 Proteobacteria bacterium SPGG2
TCTATGGCAGACATTTGTGACGGGGATGTCGCGTATAATTGCGCCCATGAGTAGACGCACTGTGTGTGAGGTAGCACACCCACCCGATGGCGGTCTATAGAAGAAAACGATGGTTAGGAAGCGTGATACGTACACTACGACCTTTAGGCGCCACGCTTTGTTGCCCCGTCTGACAAGTTTGGCGCTCGCGAGCGTTGTTGCCGGCTGGCTGCCGAGCATCGCGACTGCTGACGTGTTTCGCATTATCGATTCGGGTCAAGCGGCGGCGCAGGTACGAGTCGATATGATTCAGCAGGCGCGCCACGAGATCGCGATCGAACTTCACCGCGCCTCAAATGACGGATTAGTACTTTCTTACCTCGCGTTACTACGGGATGCCGTACGCCGTGGCACCGAGGTGAGGTTTCTTATCGACGCGTCATTTAATAAGATTCCAAAATCTATTCAAGCCCACCTGGTTCAAGAAGGCATCCTGATGAAGGAATATCATCCGCCTCGGTTAACCAAACGCGGTTGGATCACCAAGCGCTTGCACGACAAAGTCATTCTGACTGACCGAACGCAGATGTTGATAGGCGGGCGTAATCTTGAATATCCATTCTTTGGTGTCGCCAAAAAAAGTTATGTAAAGAAGGTTTATATAGATCGAGATGCTTATCTCCAAGGCGCGGTAGCAGAGGTTGCGCACCAATATTTCATGCAACTCTGGAATAGTGTTGAAGTCATGGATGCAAGGTTGGGACGCTATGATCAAAGATATCTGACTCGAAACTGCCGTCTGTTGCGGGGAGAAGACAATCGCTGCGCTGAGTCCAAGACCGAAGCTCTGAGAGGGATCAAGCGTGCGGCGGCACTGTTAGATAGGCACCGCGCAGAGCTAGCCAGTGATAGTTTGGTGCAACTCGATAGCGGCACAGATTGGTCGATCGGCCAGCGTGACATTGATGGTGTCCAATTTCTCCATGACCCGATTGGCCGTAAAGGTAAGGAGCCAGGGACATTTCAAGCCGTACTCGAGTATATGGACATGGCTGAAAAATCCATCGTCATCGAGTCGCCTTACTTTATCCTTTCGAAGAACTCCAAAAAAATACTGCGGCGAGCAATCGATCGAGGCGTAAAGGTGCGTGTGCTTACCAATTCGCTGGCCTCGACCCAGAATTTCTTTGCCCACGGTGGGTATGTAGGTAAGAAGAAACGTCTAGTGCGTATGGGGCTTGAGGTTTGGGAATACAAAGGCCCGAAAATGTTGCATGCAAAAACTGTTCTCATTGACGATAAATTGGTGATTATCGGGAATTTTAACATAGATCCGCGTTCCGAATTTTTGAATACTGAACTCGCAGTCGTTGCACAAGATGAGCAACTTGCGCGGCAGTTGCAGTCATCCATGGATGGCCACCTTGAGAATGCCTGGTTGATCGGCTCCAATGGCAAGGCGGTGGGTGAGAGTAAACTTTTCCCGAACACCAAGATGAGCAAGATCATCAAGCTTCGCGCCTATCAACTGCTGCTGGTGCCGCTGATTAGAGATCAGCTTTAATCCCGTCAACCAACGCACATACTGAGCGAGCTATATCTGGGCGGTTAGGGCAGATATAATGCTGTTTGCTTGAAGAGGGCGCACGACAGAAAAAAACAATGGATGGATCTAGGCCGCACCAACCTCCAGAAGACAGAATCAATTACCGTCTTTCGCCTATCTTCACCTTAGTGATCTTGGGTTTACTCGTCACCACTGGGTGCTCAGTAAAGAAGTTTGTCGCCAAGCGCGTGGGCAATGTGTTTTCGAACAGTGGCACCGTGTACGCCTCGGATGACGATATAGAGCTCGTTGGTTCGGCAATCCCTTTTGGTTTAAAGACTATAGAAAGTCTTTTGGCTGAGGTACCCGAACATTACGACTTGTTGATAGCGGCCGCCCGTGGTTTTACGCAATATGCGTATGCTTATGTTGCTCTGCCCGCCTTTGAAGCGGAAGAAAGTAATCGCCGCCGGTCACAGGAACTTCGAAAGCGCGCTAAACGTCTATATATCAGGGGCCGCGACTACGCCCTTCGGGCGTTGGAGTTAAGCCATCCTGAGTTTGTCGCGAACCTTCGGCAGGATTCGCACGCTACACTTGCTAATCTTAAGACTAAGCACGTGCCTGAACTTTATTGGGCGGCGGTTTCGTGGAGTGCGGCGATCTCTATGGACAAACAAGATATGGACTTGGTTGCCGATCTGCACCTTATCGAGCCGATGATTAGGCGTTGTTTGGTGTTGGATGATGAGTTCGATAATGGAGCTATCCATGACTTCATGATCACGTTCGAGGCCAGCCGCTCCAGCGCGCAGGGTGGTAGTGCTGAAAGGGCCCGACGACATTTTGAGCGTGCGATGGCCCTTGCTGACGGCCGGAAAATTGCTCCGCTCGTGTCTGTAGCGGAATCTGTCTCGGTCAGTGCCCAGAACCGCAAAGAGTTTCGCGCCTTACTGCGACGAGCATTGAGCTTCGACGTCGATTCAGCCCGTGAGTATCGACTCGCAAACTTGATAGCGCAAAAACGAGCACGATTGCTTATGTCTAGGATCGACGATCTTTTTATTGGTGAGTGATAGATGAAACTAACGCAGATACTCCTGGCAACATGCCTGGCTTTGTTCGCGGTCAATGCGAGCGCTAAAAACGTAGTAATAAAGTTGGCTACCGTCGCGCCGAAGGACTCCACCTGGCACGAATTTCTGCTAGACCTCGATGACAAGTGGCGAGAAGCGTCCGGCGAAACGGTTAGACTAAAGATTTTCGCGGGTACGTTGGGCGATGAAGATGACATCATGCGTCGGATTCGTATTGGCCAGCTCGACGCTGCCACCGTGACGAGCGCGGGCTTGAGTACGGTGCATGCGGCGGCCAAGGCCTTTCATATCCCGTTGGCCTTTGCTTCCTACGAGGAACTGGACTACGTACAAAGTCGTATCGCGAAAACACTGGAAGCAGTGCTAAAGGAGAAGGGCATTATCGTGCTCAGCTGGGGTGATGCCGGCTGGGTGCACTTTTTTACTAAATCTCCCGTGCGCTACCCGAACGATCTGCGAAAACAGAAACTTTTCGTGTGGGCCGCCGGCGACGCGACCGCGGTCGAAGAGCTGTGGAAGAAAATGGGATTCAAGCCGGTGCCGTTGTCATCGGTCGACATGCTGCCGGCGCTGCAAACCGGGATGATTACGGCCTACCAGGCGCCGCCGCTTGCAGCGCTCGCCAATCAATGGTTCGCCTTTACAGACTCGATGACGGACTTGAAATGGGCGCCGCTGACCGGTGCAACCGTAATCAGTACCAGAGCCTGGTCAAGAATTCCCGCCGACTTGCGCCCGATCTTGCTCAAGCTCGCACAAGAAGCCGGCGTTAAGCTACGCAACGACGTCCGGGAGCTGGAACAAAACGCCATTGCCGCGATGGTTAAGCGAGGGCTGCAAGTAGTCCCGGTGCCGCCCGAGGCCTTAAAGGAATGGGAAGCGCTCACGCAATCGGTGTATGCGGACATTCGTGGCAAGATCGTGCCCGCGGAGTATTTCGATGAAGTATTGAGACTGCGTGACGAATTCCGTGCCAGCGGCAGCGGCTCGGCGAAATCGAGCGACTAACAGACTCATCCCCCGTGCATTGGGCACATAAAGCAGGCCGGGCTACGCAATCTCTTGCGTATAGCGTGGAACGTGGCGTCACCGCCGTGGCGCTGCTGGCCATCGTATTGCTGCCGCTGATCGAGGTTGTCGGACGTGCCTTGTTCGGTGTGGGCATTCCCGGTTCTATCGATTATGTGCGCCACCTGACGCTTTGGGTCGCTTTCTTGGGCGCGGCCGTGGCGGCTAGCCAGGGTCGACATCTGGCGTTGGGCTTCGCTTCGTTCTTGCACGAACAGTGGCACCGTGCGGCGACTATACTTGCAGGTTCCGTGGCAACGGCAGTTGCGTTCCTGCTCGCCGGTGCTTCGTTATACATGGTGTGGGTCGATACGGCCGATCCCACCACGCTCGGCGGCATCGTCCCGCGGTGGGCCGCTGAGATCGTTATGCCTCTGGGATTTGCCGTTATCGGCCTTCGCTTCCTTTGGCGCACCCCGGGCGGGTATTGGGGGCGGGCTATTGCCCTCGCCGTGACTTTTCTCGCCGTGATTTTTTTAGCCGCCGGGCTCGCCTTCTGGCCAGCGGAAAGCCGCTCGCTATTGCTGCTCCCCGGAGCTTTCGTGATCCTGGTCGCCGCCGTCGCCGGTGCCCCTATATTTGTAGTATTGGGAGCGGCGGCGATGCTATTGTTTTTCGTGGACGCGACGGCGCTTGAGTTGACTGCGACCGAGTTCTATCGAATCGTGGAGCCGCTCGCACCCATCCCGCTGGAGGCCTATCGTATTGCGTCCAACCCGATACTACCCACCATACCGTTGTTTACCTTGGCGGGCACGATACTGGCCGAAGGTAAGGCGTCGGCACGGTTGGCGCGTCTTTTCCACGCGCTATTCGGCTGGATTCCCGGGGGTACCGCCGTTGCTACCATCGGCGTCTGCGCCTTCTTTACCACCTTCACCGGCGGTTCCGGTGTCACCATTTTGGCCCTCGGCGGTTTATTGCTGCCAGTGCTTCTACGCGAGGGCTATGGCGAGCGTTTTTCGCTTGGTGCGCTGACGGCTTCGGGCAGTCTAGGAATCCTGCTACCTCCAAGCTTGTTGGTTATTCTCTACGGCGTGTCCGCACACACGCCCATAGATCGGCTCTTTTTGGCCGGCCTGGTTCCGGGCGTGATGTTGGTTGCGATGGTTGGCATCTATGCGGTCTACAACGGTTGGACGCTCAGCGCTAGTGGCAGTCGGTTCGACGCACGTGAGGCGCGATCGGCGATTATTGAGGCGAAGTGGGAGGTGTTATTGCCGATCGCGGTGCTTTACGGGATCTTTTCCGGTCATGCCACATTGGTAGAGATTGCCGGTTTAGTTGCGTTGTATACGCTAGTGTTGGAATTTGTTGTTCATCGCGACCTCAAGTTAACCCAGGATTTGGCCCGCATTCTGGTGGAGGCGGCAGTGATGATCGGCGGCATCATGATTATTTTGGCAACCGCCATGGGGCTTACCAATTACCTTATCTATACGGATATACCGGCGTTGGCGACAGCATGGGTGCAAGCTGGAATTGAATCGCCATGGGTATTTCTGCTCGCGCTCAATGGGTTTCTGTTAATAGCAGGCTGCCTGTTGGACATCTTCTCAGCCCTGGTGGTGATTGTGCCCTTGATCCTACCGGTGGCTATGGCGTTTGGCATAGACCCGCTACACCTAGGGGTCATTTTTCTCGCCAACATGCAGCTCGGGTATTTGACCCCACCGGTAGGCATGAATTTGTTCTTGGCGTCGTTTCGATTTAAGCGACCACTTTTGGAGATTTGTACTGCGTCTATGCCGTTTTTTTTGATAATGGCGGCCGGCGTATTGATGATCACCTTCTTCCCTGCCTTGAGTGTCGGTGTTGTCAGCGCTCTCGGTTTCTGACTCGCGGTGGTGGACCGACCGCTATTCACAGGTCTCGATTGAGGGTATTTTTAAGGCCAACCCTGACCGGCGGCGCAGTTGACGCTTGTCTACCGTTTTTTGGCGACATGGGAACGGCGCGTAGGCATGCGGTTGGCACAGAAATTGAATGTAGATCAAACGTTTGGAGGCAGGTGCGAAGGTGCGGGCGGTTTGTGCCTCGCCATTTGTTGGTAGGGGTCACGGCTGATGACTATGACGGTTCCATCGGGTATTTTCATGGTCTACGCTTAGCCTAAGCAGGGGGTTGACAACCTAAGGGGCGTTTAACCGGGACACTGCTTAGCAAAAGCCCGAAAATAGGGCGCACTGAATTAAAATAACCGGAGGAGTCACAGGATATACTGCGGCACCGGCTGCGTATTAATGCGGACCGGGCCCGGTAGAAGGCTGCATGTTTCAAGGTCACGAATTTCGGGAGATCGCATAAGTGGCAGCAACAACAAGTCAGAGCTTGGCCAAGAACGTCCGGTTGCTCAAAGGAACGGCAAGCAAATATGCCATTTATGGTGTAATTATCGCCTTCATAGCGATCGCCGTTGCCACCAGCGGCGCCGCCTACTTTCAGTCAGGCACTATTACGATCAGTGGCCTGATCGACGCCCAAAAGAGCAACGGTGCCCTCTGGTTGCTCGATTTCATGCCATTTTTCTTCGCTTTCTGGGGACAGTATGTGAGTGCCGTCATGGCCTACGAAGCGAGTGCCATGGTAATCGACCAGACGAGCGAACTCCGGGCGCAAACGACTGCACTCGAACAGCGAGCCATGCACGATGTTACGCATGACGCGCTCACCGATTTGCCCAACCGCGTATTGTTTCGGGATCGACTCGAGCAGGCGCTGCACGCCGCCCAGCACGATAGCACGCATACAGCGATCTTGATGATGGATCTGGATCGCTTTAAGGAAATCAACGATACACTCGGGCACTTCAATGGTGATCGCTTGTTGAAGCAAGTCGCAGCTCGTCTGCAAGGGATCATACAGGAGCCGGCTACCGTCGCCCGACTGGGCGGCGATGAGTTTGCGATCTTGCTGCCCAAGATCCTGGTGGTCAAGGATGCGACAGAGGTTGCCCGCAAGATCGGCAAGGCCCTTCAAGCCCCGTTTGGTTTGGAAGGATTGAAGCTTGATGTCCAGGCCAGCATCGGCATTGCCGTCTACCCCGAGCATGGATCTGATGCGGACACACTGTTGCAGCGCGCGGACGTCGCCATGTACATGGCGAAGCAAGAGAAAACCGGTTACATCGTTTACGATCCCAAACACGATAAGCACAGCCCGCATCGATTGACGCTAATGGGTGAGTTGCGCCACGCCATCGAAAGTGACGAATTGGTACTGTATTACCAACCCAAGGCCAAGATTAAGACCGGTGAGATTGCCGAGGTTGAGGCGTTGGTCCGTTGGCAACACCCGCAACATGATCTGATGCCGCCGGATGAATTTATTCCGTTGGCAGAACGCACGGGCCTGATAAAGCCGTTGACGATATGGGTGCTGAACCATGCCCTGCGACAGCACAGCATCTGGAAGGAACAGGGTCTCGATATTGGGGTCGCCGTGAATATGTCGGCGCACGGCCTGCTCGACTTGGAGTTGCCTGATCTCATTGCCGGTGTTTTGGCATCTCATAATGCCGCACCGGATCGGCTTGTCCTGGAGATCACGGAAACCAGCATCATGGTCGATCAAGAGCGCGCATTGCAGATACTAACCCGGCTTGCCGACATGGGCGTGCGACTATCCATCGACGACTTCGGCACCGGTTATTCGTCACTCGCCTACCTAAGCAAACTGCCGGTGTGTGAGATAAAGATCGACAAGTCCTTCGTAATGGACATGAATGAGAACGAGAAGCACGCCATGATCGTGCGTGCCACTATCGATCTGGCCCACAACCTTGGGCTCGAAGTAATTGCTGAAGGCACGTGCGCCAAAGAGATATTCGCGCAGTTAGAGAGCCTCGATTGCGATGCGGCACAAGGTCATTACATAAGCCCGCCGATTAGTGCCGAGGAATTCGAGCACTGGCGCAACGAATCGCAGTGGCGACCCAAATATGTGCCGAGTGACAAGGTAAGTATCGCCCAACTCATAGATACGGAATCGATGTCTGGTACACGAATGGGCAATCCCAGTTTAATTGACGACCCCGAGCTCAAGGCTGAAAAGTCGGCCGCCAACACAAAAATCCGCGACCTCGAAAACTACATCGGGCAGCTGGACGGCAAACTGAAGCGTTCTGGCGGCTGAGCCCCGCTAACTTTCCTTCCCCCTACACCACATTGCGTCGGCTTGCAGTTGCCAGCTGGCCCTGTGTCCTGCTGCGCTGCAGTGGTGGCCACGGGCTGCCAGCGTGAGTGACGCCCCACGATCCTAGGGGTGACATTCAGCGTTGCTCATGCCCCCCGAGGGGGCACTGACGCAGTAATCTGATCCCGTCGTGTTGCCTCGATGACGGGTGGCGGTAGACCACCTAACCCCATTTGGCCGCTGGCATGGACGGCTTCTTTGTCGGCCAGTTCACATAAGTATATGAAATATATGGAGCGATTCGCCAAAGCCGATCCCCTAACGTGGACCCCGCTTTGTTGGGGTATCAGTTGTTGTTTCGGGCCTGAAATCGCGGGTTGTGACCGTACTGGTGGCATGGAACTTGTAATGTGGAGGGGGCTGGGCCGCGGGCGCGGCCTTTTGGGGGCACAGTCTTAGTGAAGTCAACGATATTGCTACTAGACGACGAAACGGACAATTTATTCGTTTTAGAGAATCTGCTTAAGGGTTTTAGTGACGGTCACCGTGTTGATACGGTAAGTTTTACCTGTGGTCGCGAAGCGCTTGCATGGTGCTGCCAGCGTGAGCCCGACGTGTGTCTGATCGACTATATGATGCCAGGTATGGACGGGCTCGATTTCTTAATCGCTGTCCGCAAACTCCCTGGTTTTGTGCACATTCCTATTGTCATGATTACCGGTGTTTCGGACCTGGAGGTTCGAAACTATGCCCTCGACAACGGAGCCAGCGATTTCTGGCTCAAACCGATTGATCCAACCCAAGTGCGGCTTGGCCTAACGCGAATTCTCGAGCGGGAGCAATCCACAGAATTCTTACTCCCCGGTGGGATTCTCGATGCCGGGCCACGTCTGGCAGGTTAGCCTATCCAGCCGTTTCTCCTGCTGCCGCTGCCGTTTACTAACTCGAACTATCCCTCGGATGCCGGTGATGTGGCTGGTTGTGCTTGTCCGGCCGAATCAATATTGCGATACGCCAATTGGTACCATAGGTAACCCAGGTGTTCGCGCAGAGCGAGGCTACTCAAGTAAAGCCCCTTGGCCGATGGCAGATAGGCATGAACGGTTCGCCCCCGGTATCCCAGCGTCGTAAATCCCGTGGGCGCGGCTGTCACCTTTATGCCCATTTGTTCGAACGACCATATAGCGCGGCGCATATGGTACCCGTGTGTGACCAGGATCACGTGTTCGATGCTTGCTGCGCGTAAAAGCTCGGCGCTCTCCAACGCATTTTCGAAGGTATTGCGTGAATATTTCTCCTGCCAATTCGCAGCGAGCTTATAGTCTTGCTCCAAGACCTGCTGCATAAGTTCGGCTTCGGGTACCCTTTCACCGCCAACGCTGCCGCCGCTTACGAGCAGTGGCAACTCGGTTTGTCGGTGTAGGTAGACGCCGTAACGCAGGCGTTCCAATGTCGGTCGACTCACCGTATCTCCACCGAACTCAGGGGCATTGGCGTAGCGACCACCAGCCAAAACAACAATTGCCTTAGCGTTTTTCCGCGCTTGATCCAGGCCGTCTGCGCCAAGTGGGCTGGTGTAGGCTTCCAGAGAAGCCATCAGCTGCTGACCAGTGCGCGGCAGGCTTAGGGCAATCAACAAGGCCAGCGCCGTGACAATCACAGCGCTACCGGCCCATGTCCACTTGCTATAAATGAGGAAACCTAACACCGCGATCAGGATAAGCGATCCAGGAGGGAGCAAAAGCAATACAATGATCTCCTGCCAGCCCGGGATACTCACGATGCTGTTTGCTCCTTAACCCTCACCAGGCGCTCGATTCGCCGCGACGTAGGGTAGGCTAGATTTTGCCGAAGATGTTCAGTAAGCGATTCCGCCGCATGTTCCACGCCCATACTAACCCCTAGCGCTGACAGTTGGGTGACTTCTAGCCCCGGATACCCGCACGGATCAATGGCCGAGAACGGTTCGAGGTCCATGTCCATATTTAGCGCAAGGCCGTGTGAGCTTAGGCCCCGACTCACTCGCAGGCCTAGGGCCGAAATCTTTCTGCCGTCTACATACACCCCTGGTGCCCCTGGGCATCTGGCGCCCGCGATGTCGTGCTGAGCTAGCAAATCAATCACCGATTGCTCGAGGGCATGAACAAGCTGTTTAACGTCCCAGCTACGCCTTCGCAGATCCATAAGGATATAGGCGATGATCTGTCCGGGCCCGTGGTAGGTGACGTCGCCACCGCGATCGCTACGCACAAACGGAATACCGTGAGCGCTGACGAATGTACGATCTTTGCCTTTAAGACCAACCGTATAGACAGCGGGATGGGTCAACAACCACAGCTCGTCTGTCGTTGACGGGTCTCGATGTTGGTTAAAGGATTGCATGGCGCGCCACGATTCTAGGTATTCCACGTGCCCCAAATCGCGCACCACGACATCGTCACTCGGTGGCGGGAGTTCTAATATCATCTGCGTGCCCAGTCTACGTAGGGCCCGAGTTTGATCTATTCAACGCGGCCTTCGCGGAAAGCGCGTTTGTACTCCAGATACAGCGCTTGTAAGCGCGCGAATACTGGGCCGGGCATGCCATTACCTACTGGCGAGCCGTCGACATGGGTTACCGGCTTGATCTCCTGCGTGGAGCCCGAAATCCATATCTCACTCGCGGCAGCAAGTTCTTGCTCTTCAATATCGCGTTCAATCGCGGGGATGTCATGTCGTTTGGCAAGTTCAAGAATGAGCTCTCGCGTAATACCCGAAAGAATGTAAGGGCCAGTCGGCGGGGTGACGAGATCGCTACCAAGAACCATGAAGACGTTGGTGGCAGCACCCTCGGTGATAAGGCCATTACGAACCAACAATGCTTCGGCTGATCCCTTTTCCGCGGCTTGCTGACGCAGCATGACCGCCGCCAGCAAAGACGTGGATTTGATATCGCACCGCTGCCAGCGGATGTCTTCGGTAGTGATCGCTGATACAGCTTCCACGGTTGCCATCGGTTCAGCATAAACGGTTGGCTCCGCATAGGCGAACACCGTTGGTTTTGTCTCTACTGGGAATACGTGATTCCGGGGTGCGATGCCGCGGGTGATCTGTAGGTATATGTACTGGTCACCGGCACCATTGTCGTCGACCAGGCGTTGCAACACGCGGTGCCAATCGGTGTCCCCCATTGGACTGTCGATGCCAATGGCAGCAAGACCATTTCGTAGACGTCGCAAATGGTGCGCGAGCCGGAAAGGGCGGCCACTGAATACCGGCACTACCTCGTAGATACCGTCGCCGAAGATAAAACCCCGATCCAACGGTGAAATTGTGGCTTGTGTCGAGGGCATAAACTTCCCGTCTAGATAGACGGTCGCCGCAATCGCGTTGTTGCCGCCGACACTCGGCTTTGAAACGGCCATAAGGACTACCTCAAGACGACTATGGAACCACGGAGAAAAACATCTTGCTTCGGCTGCTGTCAAGTTGAGCTAACTATTCGATCACGATGTGAGCATCGGCGATGCCGTATGCCATCGCCCGCTGCACTAAGCGGTCGCTTTCGGCCACGCTGGCCAAGGGTCCTACTCGAACGCGGAACATGCGTACATTGCCTTGGAATTTGCTGGTTATGAATATCGGACCCAATTGGGCTGTTCGGAGACGCGATTGTAGATTGGCGGCGTTTTCGCGGCTTGTGAATGCGCCCACCTGCAGATAAAGACGCGGCGGCACGTGGATCTGGGCAGTCGGTGCTGGTGCCGGGTCAGGCAATTCGGTGGTGGCCGCAGCGACCACCGCAACTTCCACTATTCCCGTTCCCGCCCCAACGATGCCGAGCTTGGTGGCGGCTGAAAACGACAAGTCGATAACGCGGTTATCGACAAAGGGACCGCGGTCGTTTAGCCGGACGATAACCAAACGTCCATTCTTTAGGTTTTGTACGCGCACATAACTCGGCAAGGGAAGCGTTTTATGAGCCGCAGTCATGGCATACATATCATAGGGTTCGCCGCTCGATGTGCGTCTTCCATGAAACTTTTTCCCATACCACGAGGCGATACCCCGCTCTTTATAGCCGTTGGCGTCTTTAAGCGGATAGTACGTTTTGCCATGGACGATATAAGGTCGATTACCGTACTTACTGAGGGGTTCCGCGCGTGGTACAGCGTTGTCGATGCTGGCAATGTCAACGGATGCTCGCTTGGGAGGGCCGTCGTCTTCGAAGTAACCACCTTTTTTGTGAACACCGCTGCACGCGGTTATGAAAAGTGCCAACAATATCGGCAGAGATTTTCTCATTGACCTGTAAGGTTATATAGCTGGCGAATGCTTTCGCTCAGCTCATATACTGCCATGGCATAGTTCTGGCTTTGATTATAGCGTGTGATCACGTAGAAATTGTTATGTCCTAGGTGGTATTTGGGCCCCGACTGTTCTTCCAGTGTGATTAGTGCCTCGGGTTCTTCTTTTTCATTGTACTCCATCGGTACAATGCCGTAACCGAGCAAGTAGCGTAACGGCAACATCGGCGTACTACCAAGTTTGGAAAACCACAAGGTAAGATCCTTCTCGGGTTGCAGCGGTTCAATGACGGTCCCGTCTTTGCGCCAGCCATGTCGCAGTAAGAAGTTCGCGACGCTACCAATCGCGTCCGCCTTGCTGCCGATAAGGTCACGTCGACCATCGCCATCGAAGTCAATAGCGTACTCTCGATAGCTGCTGGGGATGAATTGAGGTATGCCGATAGCACCGGCGTAGGATCCTCGGAGTGCGAGCGGGTCCACTTTCAGTTCCTGGGCTAGTAGCAGGTACTGCTCTAGCTCACCCCTGAAAAAGTCACTGCGTCGCGGGTATTCGAGTGTTAGCGTTGTCAATGCGTCAATGATGCGAAAACTACCCGTATTTCGTCCGTACCGCGTTTCAATCCCTATGATTGCCACAATTGTTGCCGGATCTACGCCGTACTCACGTTCAGCATTAGATAACGCGGTGGCGTTCGCTTGCCAAAATCGTTTGCCGCGAAGCGCGCTTTGTTTTGTTACAAATAGCTTGCGGTATTCATACCAGGGCAAACCTTCCTTCGGTGCATTGACAATGTGCAGTATGTCCTGACGGATCTTTGCGCTCTTGAACCATTCGTTGAGCTTTTTTTCTGATATGCCGTGTTTGTTGGCGATACTTTCGATAAAGGTCTGCAGGGCCGGGTAGGCAGTGATATCTACAGCCAACGCGCGAGCTGGAGCAAATAGAATGAATGCGAAACCAAGGAATAGGGCAGGCAACCGAAGTGGCATGAAGGGCGTATTATGCTTGCAGGATCTTCCTGTGTGTCTGGATGCTCATTAGAATACCGAATGCCGCCATCAACGTTACCAATGAACTACCACCATAACTGATTATTGGCAGAGGCACACCCACCACTGGGAGTATACCTGTCACCATACCAATGTTGACAAAGAAATATAGAAAAAATGTGAGGGTCAAACCGCCGGCGAGTAGTCGAGTGTAGGAGTCTTGCGCATGAAATGCGATGGCAAAGCCCCGCATAACAACGAACAAATAGGCAGCAAACATCAGGAGAATACCAATCAATCCGAATTCCTCAGCAAAAACAGCAAAAACAAAATCCGTCGAACTCTCTGGAAGATATTCTAGGTGTGTTTGGCTGCTGTTAAGCCAACCCTTGCCGTAAAGCCCGCCCGAACCTACGGCAATCATTGATTGGATAATATGATAACCGGCGCCCAGCGGATCTGCTTCCGGGCTAAACAACGTCAAGATACGTTGCTTTTGATAGTCGTGAAGGTAGGGCCACACCATCGGTATCAACGCGGCGATGGCGGCAAGCATGGTGATGATCACCCGCCACCGCATCCCGGCCAGAAACAGCGTACAGAGACCCGCCATCATCACGAGGACTGCCGTGCCCAAATCAGGTTGGCGAGCGATCAACAGTGTTGGTATCAGGATTAGTGCCCCCGCTACTGCGACCACCGGTAGCTGCGGCGGTAGCGTGCGGCGAGAAAGGTAACCAGCCAATGCCATGGGAATGGCCAGCTTCATGATCTCAGATGGCTGGAAACTAAACAATCCCAGGTCAATCCAGCGTTGTGCGCCTTTGCCGCTAGCGCCGACGACGAGCACTAGCATTAGGAGTACCAACCCGATCAAGTAAACATGCAGTGACCAGCGCGCAAGCTGGTGCGGTGGAATCTGGGCTACCAACAGCATCACTGCGAAACCCGCGACAAAACGTAAACCCTGGCCGACCGCGACACGAGCTTCACCGGCGCTGGCGCTATAGAGAATCAATAGACTCAAAGCAGCAAGGACCAACACCCCATAAAAGAAGGGCTTATCGAGGTGCAGGCGTTGTAGGACAGTCATAGGTCAAGATTAGGGCAGTGACCGTCAAGTGCAATCGTGGCGCGGCGGTAATCAATCATTAGTCGCGTCTTGTGCTAAAGATGCTGTTATTTTTTCCCTGGGTAATAGGTAGGCATCCATAAGTTCACGCGCGATGGGGGCCGCGGCTGAGCTGCCATGGCCACCATTCTCGACCACGACGGCGACGGCGATCTGTGGGTCTTCCGCTGGTGCGAAGCCGATGAACAGCGCATGGTCGCGTAGGTGTTCTGGTGTATTTTTCTCGTCGTAGGTCTCGTCTTGGTTGATTACCTGTGCCGTCCCGGTCTTGCCCGCGATCTTATAACTCGCGTTCCAACCGATCCTACGGGCGGTCCCTTTTTTACCATGCACCACGTCAATCATGCTTGCAGTCAGCATGTCCCAATGGCGCGTGTCAGTTACCTTAATCTCACCGATCCGTTCGAGAACGATTTGCTGCAGCACCTTTGTTTGAGGGTCTTCGATTGATCTCAGCATGCGTGGCTTGAGTCTGGTTCCTCGATTAGCGAGTGTATTGACCGCGACCGCAAGTTGTAATGGCGTTATTAAAACAGGCCCTTGGCCGATTCCGGTTACAACGGTCTCTCCGCGATACCAAACTTCGCCGCGCGCCCGTTTCCATTCTCGTGATGGCACTAGTCCTTTCGATTCGCCAATCATATCTATGCCGGTACGTGCACCGAAACCGAGACTCGAGAGAAAGTCGTGCATATAGTCGATACCAAGATTCACTGCGAGTGTATAAAAGAATACGTCACACGACTGTACGATAGCCTCGTGCAGATCGACCTTTTTGTGTCCAAATTTTTTCCAATCACGAAAACGGCGCCTGGATCCAGGCAGCCTGAACCAACCTGGACACATCACAGTTTGGCTTGGGTCGAAGCCGACAGCTTGCATCGCCGCCAGTGCGAGAAACGGCTTGATGGTGGAGCCCGGTGCATACTGCCCGTTGATCGCGCGATTGATCAACGGCTTATCTGGGTCTTCCAGCAGCAAGCGGTAGGAATCGGGGTCGATACCGTTCACAAATGGATTAGGATCGTAGGTAGGCATGCTTGCGAATACGAGCACATTCCCGGTTGCAGGTTCTAACGCAATAACGGCACCGCGCCGCCCACTTAATGCCTTTTCTGCTATGGCTTGCAGGCCGGCATCGAGGTTCAGATACAAATTTTGTCCCGCGTCCGGTGCTATGCGTGCCATCGTTCTCAACGCTCGCCCGTGTGCGTTAGTCTCGACCTTCTCTATACCGACACCGCCCAACAGCAGGTCTTCGTAGCGTTGTTCGACGCCTAGTTTGCCGATGTGTTGGGTACCACGATATGCCGATTGATCAATCCGTCTGAGCTCGCTTTCATTGATGCGACCCACATATCCGATTGCGTGCACACCTAATCCACCGAGCGGGTAATGTCGCTGTAGTCGAGCCTGCAATTCAACCCCGTCCAAGTGTGGCCGATTGACCGCAATGCGGGCGGCCTCCTCGTCATTCAGGTGGGTGCGCAAGGTCAAACTCTCAAAATGCGGACGTCGACGTAACTGCTTCTTAAAATTTTCGATATCACGCGGGCGAAGTTGCACAATACCTGCAAGTCGCTCTAACAAAACGCTCATATCCGCCACTTGCTCGGGAATGATCTCCAACGTAAATACCGGTAGATTCTCTGCGAGCACCAGGCCATTACGATCGAAGATGCGCCCACGTACCGGTGGAATAGGCCGAGGATGAATGCGATTTTCCTGAGATAGCGTGGCAAAGTGGCGATGATTTATTATCTGTAGATAGACAAGGCGAGCAACCAGCGCCAATGTCATTAGCAACACGACAACGATGGCGATGGCAAGGCGGGAAGTGAACACCCGCGTTTCTCGAAAGTAATCCCTAAGTGGAATGTCGAGCATATCTATTCGATGTGCCCACGCCGCCGGACGTCTCTGAGAATGACAAATACCAGAGGCCATATCACCATCCCCACTATGCTCGATGTCCAATAGGGCCAAAGCGTAGCCGTTTCACCGATGACGCCTTTAACCCACAACATCAGGAGCTGGTTTATCACTAGCAAGACCAAGACGGTGGCCGCCTGTTGCCACCCTGGGAACATTCGGATCTGCAGGTGCAGCTTGTGGGCGATAAAGGCGATGATTACCATCGCCAGCGCGTGTTGTCCTAGGAGTGAGCCGTACAACAGATCTAGGATGATGCCGACCAGCCAGCCAGTACCGATGCCCACGCGCCGAGGCGCGGCGATGCACCAATAGATCAGCACCAACCCCACCCAGTTCGGGCGGAATTGGTCCGCCCATTCCGGCCCCGGCAGCAATGCCAACAGATAGGCGACCAGGAATGTGGCACCGATCAGCATGATACTACGCATAGGGCTAATACCGTTCATTTAGAATTCGCGCTCATGGGGTGCTCGATCTCCGGGCCAAATCAACAGGACTTCCTTGCCATAGTTAAGGCGTGCCATCGGCTTGGCGCTGATCTTTAGAAATGCTTCGTTGGCGTCTCTTATTATTTCTGTTATCTGGGCTACCGGGTACCCCGGCGGAAAGTTGCCACCCATACCTGAACTAACAAGTAGATCGCCTTCTTGTATATCTGCCGACGGCGTCAGGTAGGGTACGCTCACGCGATCAAAGGCACCGGTGCCGAACACCACAGTCCGCAGACCGTTGCGGTTAAGTACAACCGGTATTGCATGGCCGGGATCGGTGATCAGGGTCGATTTGCTCGTCATGACCCCGACCTCGGTAATCTGGCCAACGATCCCGTAGGTATCGATAACGGGTTGCCCAACGTAGACCTCATCGCGACTGCCCTTGTCTACCACGATCTTGCGCGTAAAAGGCTCTAGGCTTACTTCTACCAGTTCGGCTACCATCGCCCGATCGGCCACGCGCTCGGCCGAGCCCAGCAGGTCCCGCAAGCGAGTGTTTTCTGCTTCTAATGCCTCAAGCTTCTGCAAGCGCGCTAAAAGGGCCGAGTGCTCAGCCTGCAGTTGTCTATTACGTTCTCGCAGTGTTTTCTCGGTGGCGAGCATCTCCCAAACCCAGCCGCCGGCACGTACCGGTAGTGCAGCGGCAAATTGGATCGGGTAAACGAGGACAGCGAGTGTGGTGCGGATCTTTGACAGGTGGTTGCCTTGGTGATCCAGTACCATTAGGGTGGCCGATAACGCCACCAGCAGGGCCAATCGTGTCAAACTGCTCGGGCGCGTGATTGCCTTGCCGAAGAGGTCGGTCATGGAATGCGAATCCGCCTATTCGTGCAAGAAGACATCGCCTAAAGTTTCGGCCTCCTGCAGAGTTCTGCCACAGCCCCGCACCACTGTCGTTAGTGGGTCGTCGGTGATGATGATCGGCAGCCCTATCTCTTCGCCAAGCATGCGATCTAGGTCGCGCAGAAGCGCCCCCCCGCCGGTGACCACGAGGCCCTTCTCGGCCACATCCGCCGCCAGTTCCGGTGGCGTCTTTTCAAGCGCTGCCTTTATCGCCGCCACGATACTAGTGAGACACGCACCCAAGGCACTGTGGATCTCTCGGCTGTCGATTTCCTGGCTACGCGGGACGCCATCGGCGATGTGCCGACCCTTGATTTGCATTTGTCGAACTTCGCTTTGATGCCAGGCAGTACCGATCTCACGTTTGATCCGTTCAGCCGTGGCTTCGCCAATCAGCAGGCCATAGGTACGACGGATGTAACCAATAATTGCCTCATCCATCTTGTCCCCCGCCATGCGCAGAGAGTTCGCATAGACAATGCCACCCAACGAAATCACACCGACCTCTGTGGTGCCGCCGCCGATGTCGAGCACCATAGACCCCGTAGGCTCGACGATGGGTAGGTCGGCGCCAATCGCAGCCGCCATCGGTTCTTCAATTAAAAAGACCTCGCGGGCACCCGCCGACATTGCTGATTCTCGAATGGCTCGGCGTTCCACCTGAGTCGAGCCACAAGGAACGCAGATTACGATTCGCGGGCTTGGCTGGAATAGACGATTTTCATGCACTCGCCTAATGAAATACTTGAGCATTTCGCCGGTGACTGTGAAGTCAGCGATTACACCATCTTTCATCGGCCTGATGGCTTGGATGTTCCCTGGAGTACGTCCCAACATTTTTTTGGCGGCCTCACCGATAGCCAGGATGCTGCGATTATTGCGTGGGCCCGCATCATGGCGGATGGCGACTACCGAGGGTTCGTCAAGAACGATCCCTTTGTCACGCTCGTACACGAGGGTGTTGGCGGTGCCAAGGTCAATGGCGATGTCACTGGAAAAAAGACCGCGTAGGCTTCTGAACATTCCTGTTACTCTGCGACGGTAGATCCCTGGGTCAATTTAACTTTATCAACCGGAGGGTGCGGGTTCAACTGACCCCATGAATGTGATAATTTGCCGCATCCTGCCATTTTAGCGGGGCGACTCCGTTGCTTACTCAATCCGATGTGGAAAGAATAGCTCATCTTGCGCGTTTGCACATCGACGAGCGCGAAAGCAAGGTATTCTCTGACAGCCTGTCCCAGATCCTCGCGTTGATCGAGGAAATGAACGCGGTTGATACGAGCAATATTGAGCCTATGGCCCACCCACAGGATGTGGGCCTACGCCTGCGAAAGGACGCTGTGACTGAAACCGACCGGCGAACAGAGTTCCAGGAGATCGCGCCGGCCACCGAAAATGGGCTATATGTGGTGCCCAAGGTTGTCGAGTAGCCCGCCGTTCTCCCGACAGCGGTGGATGCCAGTAAACCTTTAGTTTGCGCCGAGGTCTCTGACGGAGATCATTGTCTGCATAAGAGCTGTGCCCGATGGGGCCGGAAGCTGTGATCAACAAATCGCTGGCCGAGTTGTCTCGGGCCCTACAAAGCAAAGAAACCTCGAGCGTTGATCTCACCCGGGCGTTCCTCGAGCGTATGGATACCGGGCAAGGCCTTAATGCCTTTATTACGGTCGACGGCGATCGTGCCTTGGAACAGGCGAGGGCGGCTGATGCTCGTATCGCACGTGGGGATGCGGGGTCGCTCACCGGCATGCCACTGGCCCACAAAGATATCTTCTGCACCAAGGGGTTACTGACTACTTGTGGTTCGAAGATTTTGTCGAACTTCGTTGCTCCCTATAATGCGACCCTCATCGAACGGTTCAACCAGGCGGGGGCAGTCATTCTCGGAAAGACCAACATGGACGAATTTGCCATGGGGTCTTCGAACGAAACTTCTTATTTCGGTGCAGTGGAAAATCCTTGGGACCGAGCGTGCGTGCCGGGTGGCAGCTCCGGGGGATCGGCCGCCGCGGTAGCGGCGAGGTTGGCGCCGGCCGCAACCGGCACCGACACCGGGGGGTCAATCAGGCAGCCAGCTGCTTTTTGTGGGATTACTGGGCTGAAACCGAGTTACGGTCGTGTGTCGAGATACGGCATGGTGGCGTTTGCGTCATCGCTCGATCAGGGCGGCGTACTAACTCGCAGTGCCGAAGATGCGGCTTATCTGCTAAGCGTGATGGCTGGGTTTGACCCACGCGACTCCACTTCCATAGATCGGCCGGCCGACGACTATGTTGGCAGCTTGGAGCAAGACATCAGCGGTTTGACAATAGGCCTGCCGCGGCAGTTCTTTGGTGAGGGATTAGACCCAGAGGTGGGCCGGCGGGTTGAAGCGGCGATAGAGGAATATAAACGACTTGGGGTAAAGGCGGTTGATATCGACATGCCCAACTGTAGTCTGGCGGTTCCCTGCTACTATGTTCTTGGCCCCGCGGAAGCGTCGTCTAATTTAGCGCGTTATGACGGCGTTCGTTATGGTTACCGAGCCCCTGAGTACGCGGATCTAATCGACATGTACAAGAAGACCCGCTCTCAAGGATTTGGCGCCGAAGTCAAACGACGGATTCTTATCGGCACCTATGTGTTATCCGCCGGGTATTACGATGCCTACTACCTTAAGGCGTTAAAGCTGCGGCGACTTATCGCGCAGGAGTTCGAGCAGGCGTTCCAAATCTGCGATTTAATCGTTGGCCCGACTACGCCGACTACTGCGTTTAAGTTAGGTGCCAAAGTCGATGACCCGATCGCCATGTATCTGAACGATATCTACACCATTCCCGCAAATCTTTCGGGGTTGCCGGGGATATCGATTCCAGCCGGCTTTGATAACGCCGGCCACCCGGTAGGACTACAACTCATAGGCCGCTACTTCGACGAAGCGCGACTGTTGAACATGGCTCATCACTACCAACGTGTAACCGATTGGCACAAACATACGCCCGCGGGCTTTGCATGAGAGAAACGTTGGATTTGATTCTGTTATGAAATGGGAAACCGTTATTGGCCTTGAAGTGCACACGCAGTTATTGACGGCGAGTAAGATTTTCTCCGGTGCCTCAACCATGTATGGGTCGGAACCTAATACGCAAGCATGTGCGGTGGATATCGGGCTGCCCGGCGTGCTACCGGTGATGAACGTGGAAGCGGCGCGTATGGCCATCAAGTTTGGGCTTGCGATTGGTGCCGAAATCAATCGGCATTCAGTATTCGCGCGCAAGAACTATTTCTATCCGGACCTCCCCAAGGGTTATCAGATAAGTCAGTATGAACTCCCTATTGTTTATAACGGCAAAGTGGAGATCGACGTAGACGGGCTCACTAAAATAATAAGCATTACGCGTGCACACTTGGAAGAAGATGCAGGCAAATCCTTGCACGAAGATTTTCATGGGTTAAGCGGTATCGATTTTAACCGTGCTGGCACACCTTTGCTGGAAATCGTTTCTGAGCCCGATATGCGATCAGCGGCGGAGGCGGTGGTCTATCTCAAGAAACTACATGAACTTGTCCGATACTTAGAAATCTGTGATGGCAACATGCAGGAAGGCTCTTTTCGCTGTGATGCGAATGTATCGGTACGACCCGAAGGGCAGGAAACTTTCGGTACCCGCACAGAGTTGAAGAACATCAACTCGTTTAAGTTTGTTGAAAAGGCCATCGAGTTCGAGATCGAACGCCAAATCGATGTACTGGAAAGTGGCGGCGCGGTGGTGCTGGAGACGCGACTCTACGACCCCGATAAGAATGAAACTCGGCCCATGCGCAGCAAAGAAGAGGCGCACGACTATCGTTATTTTCCCGATCCCGACCTACCGCCACTTGAACTCGATGAGGCATTTATCGAGGCAGTAAGGCAAACGCTTCCCGAACTTCCAGATGCAAAACGTGCCCGGTTTAAGCGCGACTATAAGCTCAGCGATTATGATGCTGGGGTTTTGACTGCGACTGCTGCAATGGCTGACTACTACGAGGATGCAGTAAGAAAATCCAAGAGTGACCCCAAGCTTGTTGCCAATTGGACAATTGGGGATCTATCAGCTTACCTAAACAAGGAAAATCTCTCGATCGAGGACTCTGCTGTGTCTTCTACTATGTTCTCGGGACTGATGAAAAAAATCAACGATGGCACACTGTCCGTGAAGACCGGTAAACAAGTCTTAGAGATGTTGTGGAAAGGACAGGGTGCTGACGCCACTGACGAAAGTACCGCGGCCGAATCGGTAATCATAAAATTTGATCTTGCGCAGATCAGTGATAGGACCAAGATTGAGCAAGTTATAGATAAGGTTCTAGCGGCTAGCGAAGCACAGGTCCAACAATATCGCAATGGCCAGGAAAAGGTATTCGGATATTTCGTGGGACAGGTCATGAAGGCTACGGGCGGCAAAGCGAATCCAAAACAGGTCAACGAAATCTTGAAGAAAAAATTAAATGATTAATGCCCTGGATTATGCGGGTGTAATTGTCATTGTTCTTTTATTTCGTCTAGTATTTGTATCGTCTCGCGTATAATCGCGTTTCGCCTAAGCAACAACTGCCAACGTCTACCGCCAAGCTGTCTCCATAAGAACGCAGAGCGCGTGGCGGCAAGTAATAATGATCGTACCTTGTCACGGATACTCGGGTTTTCCAGGTACCCTTGTTCACCGTTCACTATGATGCGTGGCGTGGACGTGCTCAGAGTCATGATATATAGCTCGGCCAGCTTTGCCGCTAGGTTTGGGTGTATTTGCTCGTTCGTAGCCTTGTTCTCAGTACGGAAGAATTTCATCTGAGTAATGGTCGATTCTATTCCATCGCGAATAGCCGATAACATGGCACTGTTGCCCGAGAGCCGGCGTTCTAGCTGGAGCACACTGATCACGTAACGAGCCATTTCCATATTGTTTGGATCTGCATGGCCCCTAAGCTTATCTCTGAGAAGCCGCAAACCCAGCGCCACGCCACGTGGACCGTTATAGATGTCATCGGTAGTCGCCGAATCGATTTCAAGCACGCTGTGGATGCTTACTGCAATCGCAGTGGGGTCGGCACGACCTTCACGAGCAAGCTGCTGTACCAAACGTGTCGCCTGGAAGACGCCAGCGAGGGCGAGGGTTCTATCTCTAAGTCGACTGTTCACGTGAGACATTTTCCGCGGGAGTGACACGTTATCAACACGCTGTTAGATATTGACTTGGCTGACTAGGCAGTCTAAATCACGACATCATTGGAACATCTTTAGGTGAAAACGGACATAGAGGCATGCGGGATTCAGCTGGACCACGTGTAGGGTTGATTCTGTCAGGCGGCGGTGCGCGAGCAGCCTATCAAGTCGGTGTGCTCAAGGCGATTGCGCAAATGCTGCCCAAGGGTGCCAGCAATCCTTTCCGGATCATCTGTGGCACGTCGGCTGGTGCCATAAATGCCGCCGTGTTAGCGATCTATGCAACCCGCTTTCAAGAAGGGGTTAAACGACTGGGCCTAGTTTGGAAGAACTTCCGAGTGCATCAGGTGTTTCGCGCTGACGCGATTGGCGTTCTCAAAAGTAGCCTTCATTGGTTCATAGCCATGTCGCTTGGCGGCATCGGCAAATACAATCCGACGTCCTTACTTGACCGTACGCCACTGCGGCGTTTCCTAGAGCGTTACGTACCCTGCGAAGAGATACAACAATCAATCGACGCCGGTGCGATACGAGCGGTCAGTGTCACCGCATCTGGGTATACATCTGGTAAATCGGTGAGTTTCTATCAAGGTGTCCCTTCCTTGATACCGTGGGATCGTGCGCGACGGCTAGGCAAGGCCTCCGAGATCACCATCGATCATTTGATGGCATCGTCGGCCATACCTTTTGTATTTCCAGCTGTGCGAGTTGGGCGTGACTATTTCAGCGACGGCTCAGTCGGCCAGATGGCGCCAATTAGCCCCGCCCTACATTTAGGTGCCGATCGTGTCTTGGTGATCGGGGTGCGCCCACCTGTGAGCCGCGATGTCCCCAGTGAAGATCCTGGGTCATACCCGCCACTGGCCGAGGTGGCAGGCCACATTTTGAATAGCATCTTTCTAGAGAGTCTGGAGGCTGATCTCGAGCGCCTTCAGCGCATCAATAAAACCCTAAGTGCGATTCCCAACCATGAGCTAGAAGAAGGAGGTGTGAAGTTGCGTCATGTCGACGTGTTGGTAATCTCGCCGAGTGAGGATCTAGGAGAAATTGCCCAACGTTTCGCCCACCACCTGCCGCGACCGGTGCGTTTTCTTCTGCGTGGGGTCGGTGCCCGCGAGCAGAGTGGGACTAGTCTCGTGAGTTATCTACTATTCGAAAAGCCATATTGTCGCAGATTGATAGCGCTTGGGTACGCCGATACTATGCAACGCAAACATGAAGTAATGACATTCCTAAACCACGAATCTGGCTGAAGGCATGGACCCATTTCTTCGTAGCATACCCAAAGTGGAGTTGCACATACACATTGAGGGCTCGTTGGAACCGGAGCTTATGTTCAAGCTCGCCGTGCGTAACAATATCAAGCTTCCCTTCGCTTCCGTAGATGAAGTGAGGCAAGCCTACGAGTTCACCGACCTCCAATCTTTTCTTGACATCTACTACAAGGGCACATGTGTACTTCTGAATGAGCAAGACTTCTACGACATGACGTGGGCGTATCTAGAAACGGCACACTCTCAGAACGTCAGGCATACCGAGATATTTTTCGATCCACAGACTCACACCGATCGCGGCGTGGCGTTTGAGACTGTTATCACGGGTATGCATCGAGCCCTTGCCGATGCCGAGCAACAATTCGGCATGACATCGAAATTGATTATGTGTTTTCTTCGTCACCTTAGTGCGGCGGCCGCCTTGGAGACCCTACAGCAGGCATTGCCGTTTAAACATTGGATCGTGGCGGTGGGGCTCGACTCCTCGGAGCGCGGGCATCCACCAGAAAAGTTCGTCGAGGTATTTGATCAGGCGCGAGCAGCGGGATTTATGACGGTTGCTCACGCTGGCGAGGAAGGGCCG
>LXTK01000118.1 GCA_001643475.1 Proteobacteria bacterium SPGG2
ACGCGGTCGCCCAGTGGCAAGACCAAATGCAACAGGCATTGGCGGGGCTGAAGAAAAACTTTTCCGAACCCAACCCGAACACGCACGAGTTCATGCGGCAGGTCATGGCATTTTGGGAACTTCCGCTCGATACCTGGCAGCGGACGGCCTCTTCCATGTCCGTATTGCCGAACGATTTTTTGCAGAACCTAAAGGCCGGCAAACTCGAACACATGCAAGATATTACCGGCCGCATGAATGAATTCCTATCGGCGCCAGGCGTCGGTTATACACGCGAACGGCAAGAACAGTTGCAAACGCAGGCAAAATTATTGCTCGACTACCAGAATGCCTACCAGGACTACGCCGCCGGTTACGCCAAGATCGGCCTACAAAGCGTGGAACGACTGGAAGCAGTCCTCAAAGCACAAAGTAAGGACAACAAATCGGTTACAGGAATGCGTGAACTGTATGACCTGTGGGTCGACTGCTGCGAGGACGCCTATGGTGAGCACGTCTCGACGGACGAGTACGCTGAACTCCACGGGCGCTTGGTCAATCGGTTGATGGCGCTTAAGCAGCACAGCCGAGAAATGATCGACCAGTTACTCGACGCAATAGGCATACCCACTCGACGTGAAACCAACACGCTACACCGCCGTCTGCAGGAAGTGCGCAGGGAGGGCAAAGCCATGCGCGCCGAGCTTGAGGCCCTAAAGGCACAGACGGCCATGACAGAGCGTCGCATGTCGTCGACAGCGCCACCGCAGAATGTGGCCACCAAAACAAAAATCAAGAAAGTACGACGCACGTCGCCGGTAAAGAAAACCAAACCAACACGTGGTCGAGCAACTGGTCGCAACGCTATCAAGGAACACTAGGCTATGTCTCCCGTTCAAATCCGACCCGACCAGGCAGTCGACGAGTTGCTTACGTTCAATCGTAAGCTTGGCGAAGGCCTACAGAATCTACTAAAGACCGGGCCCATCGACGCCGGTGTTACGCCTAAAGAGGCTGTTTACCGTGAGGACAAGATGGTGCTGTATCGGTTCAAATCCGACAACCATAAACTCCGCAATCCAGTACCCGTTCTTATCGTTTACGCGTTAGTCAATCGCCCCTATATGACCGACATACAGGAAGATCGCTCGATGGTGCGCGGTTTGTTAAAAGCGGGCCTCGATGTGTACTTGATCGATTGGGGCTATCCCGATCGAGCGGATAGCTATCTCACTCTCGATGACTATATAAACGGCTACATCGATCGTTGCGTAGACGTGATCCGCAAGAAACACAATCGTGACAACATTAACCTGTTGGGTATCTGCCAAGGCGGCACATTCAGTCTATGTTACAGCGCTATGCACCCGCACAAGGTACAGAATCTGATCACCATGGTAACCCCGGTTGATTTCAAGACCCCGGAGAACTTGCTCAGCCGTTGGATACAACATATGGATGTGGATCTATTGGTCGACACCATGGGGAATATGCCCGGAGAACTTCTTAATTGGACCTTTCTTTCCCTAAAGCCGTTTCGACTCATGGGACAAAAGTACTTGGATATGGTCGACGCATTGCCTGACGAACGTAAGGCCAAGAATTTCTTGCGGATGGAGAAGTGGATCTTTGATAGCCCAGATCAAGCCGGTGAAGCCTTTCGTCAGTTCATCAAGGACTTCTATCAATGCAATGCGCTTATTAAGGGTGAGCTCCGGATTGGCGAGCACGAAGTCAACTTAAGAAATGTCGCCATGCCAGTGCTCAACATTTACGCGACTGAAGATCACCTGGTTCCACCAAGTGCGTCGATACCGCTTAAAGAGTTTGTAGGCACCAAAGATTACACCGAACAGGCATTCCCGGGTGGGCATATTGGAATTTATGTAAGTGGCCGCGCCCAGAAAGAGGTCCCGCCATCTATCGGTCGCTGGTTAGACGCCAGAACTTAATCAAGTGGCAAGTAGCAAGTTTGAAGTAGCAAGGCAAAACACAGGGATCGTAACTCGTTACTTGTTGCTTGCTATTAGTCGTCTCACGAACCTATAGCGTCTTTGGCAGGCGCACCGTCTCCCTTTTTCTTACCCGTAGGTCGCTCTTGCCTGAAAAACTGTGGATCCATCATCTCGATAAAGCGCTTGGCCTGAGGTGAAAGAAACTTACCGCGTCTTAGCACGAGCCCGTAACTGCGTTTGGGAAAGTACTTATCCAAAGGTATCCGTGCCAACGCTTCCTTGCCCGTCAGGCAAATATCAGTAACGATCGAAATGCCAAGCCCGATCATCACATATTTCTTGATGACCTCCCAACCGCCGGCCTCCAGGGCGACCGTATATTTGACATCGTGTTGATTGAATACGAGATCAACCATACCCCAGGTGCTGAGATGCCGTGGCGGCAGGATCAATCCGTAGGGGCTTATCTCTTGGAGACGTACACTACGTTTCTTAGCCAGTGGATGGTCATGCGTAGTAATTAGCACCGTGTTGTAGGTAAAGATCGAGTGATAACTGATGTAGTCCGGTACATCCGGCATCGATCCCACCGCAAAATCCACTTCGTCGGCACGCAGCATGGCAAGCCCATCGCGACCGGTGACATTGTGGAGCTTTAGACGGATCCCAGGATAACGCTGTGCGAACTCTCGCATCGGTTCAGGCAGAATGTACAAAATCGTCGACTCGCCGGCGGCAATGTTGAGTTCCCCGGTTTCGAGCTTTCCGCGTTGGGCGGCCAAGGTCTCCGGCAATGTATCCATGCCTTGTACAAGTGGCAGCGCCAACTCATAGAGTGTGTTGCCTTCCGGCGTCAGCTTGATATTGGGCCCACGTCGCTCGAACAATTCAATGGCGAGCTCACGTTCAAGCGCCTGAATTTGCAGCGTAACCGAGGGCTGACTCAGAAATAGTCGTTCGGCCGCCTTCGAAACGCTGCCGGCCTGGACCGCAAAACAGAATGCGCGTAGTTGTTTGAGCCGGTTTTGTTTGTAATACACCGGATTCGTAGTCACGAAGGACACCTCTTAATAATTGAAAATTACAATAGTAAATATTGAAATAATTACTTTGTCAAATAATGGCGAGGCTGCGTAGAAGCTGCTTGCCTATCATTGCTCG
>LXTK01000035.1 GCA_001643475.1 Proteobacteria bacterium SPGG2
ACATCCTCAACTACTTCCGCATGCCCATCGACAACGCCGGCCACCAAATCATCGAGTCCGCCGACACCTCCCGATGCAATGACCGGTACATTAACGGCGTCACTGATAGTCCGTGTTAGTGCTAGATCAAAGCCATCACGTGTACCGTCCCTATCCATACTCGTCAATAAGATCTCGCCAGCACCGTATGCGTCCATCTTAGTCGCCCACTCGAGCACATCGATTCCGGTCGGATTGCGCCCGCCATGGGTATAGACTTCCCAACGTGGACAGTCGCCATACTCCACTTGCTTTGCATCTATAGCGACGACAATACATTGTTCACCGAAATGATCAGCCGCCGCTTTAACAAATCCCGGGTTAACAATCGCAGCCGTGTTGATGGCCACCTTGTCGGCGCCGGCATTTAGCATTCGACGAATGTCATCATTATTACGAACGCCGCCACCGACTGTGAGTGGGATGAATACTGTACTTGCCACGGCCTCCACCATCGATACCATGGTGTCACGATTGTCCGAACTCGCGGTTATATCAAGAAACGTCACCTCATCTGCGCCCTGTTCGTCATAGCGCTGAGCAATTTCCACTGGATTACCCGCATCACGAATATCAACAAAACGCACGCCCTTAACGACACGACCGTCATCGACATCGAGGCAGGGGATGATTCGAACCGCCAGGCCCATACTGATTCAGCCTAATTCGTCGGCCAGCTTCTGCGCTTGCGCCAAGTCGAGGGAACCGTCATAGATCGCGCGACCGGTGATGGCGGCTATGATACCGCTGTCGACCACCGAACAGAGCTGGCGAATATCATCGAGCCCCCTGATCCCGCCGGAGGCGATAACCGGGATAGAGATCGCTTCCGCTAGCTTCACGGTGGCATCGATATTCACACCAGTCATCATGCCGTCACGACCGATATCAGTATACACGATTGCCTCGATACCATGGTCTTGATATTTCTTGGCGAGGTCGATCACATCATGGCCCGATAGTTTTGACCAACCATCGATCGCAACCTGCCCGTCTTTGGCGTCTAGGCCTACGATAATATGGCCAAGAAACTCTGCGCACGCATCACTCACAAAGTGCGGCGCGGTCACCGCCTTAGTACCAAGTATCACGTAACTAACACCAGCTTCCAGGTATGCCTGAATGGTATCCTCGTCACGGATTCCTCCACCGACTTGTACCGGCACATCCGGAAACGCCCGGGTAATAGCCCGGATCACCGACGCGTTTGCGGGCATCCCCGCCCGTGCGCCATCTAAATCAACGATATGAAGCCGACGCGTACCAGCCTTCACCCAGCGCTCGGCCATGGCCGCGGGATCGTCAGAAAAAACTGTCTCCTCATCCATGCGACCCTGACGTAAACGCACACATTTACCTTCCTTTATGTCGATCGCCGGAATGACTAATAAAGGCATGCTACAAATACTCCGCAGCCTGCACTTCCCGCCGGGTATCGTCGCGAGGGCGTGTAGCTGCTCGTGGGTGAGGCGGTAGCAGGTGAAGGTCCGGTGGACCTTCACCCCGCCGAACGCCTAAGCCACGGATGGCTTGGGCTGGTGCCACAGCGAAGCAGGGACTGCATAGCGCATGGATTCGCCCGGCGAACGGGAGATCCATGGATCGATTTCCCTGGTCCTGCAAGCGCAGCAGGGCGAAACGGAAACAGACGAAGGTCCGGTGGACCTTCGTCCCATTGAGCGGGCAGACCACGGAAGGTCTGCCCTGGCCGTTCGAGCGGAGCAGGACTGCGCAGCGATGAAAGGCAAAGCGCAGAAGGCAGGCGTACGAAGGAAAATGTGCACAGGCGTCGGGAGCAGCGATCGGGTAGATAGCTGGTGGGAAATGCTGGCTAGCCACTACCATCCCAACGCACGAAGTTCTCTAACACACGCAGGCCCGCTTTCTGGCTTTTCTCAGGATGACATTGCAGGGCAAAAACATTCGCGTGCGCTGCCACCGACGTAAATCGCACCCCGTAGTCGGTAAAACCGGCAACCTCGTGCTCATTGGTCGATTCCACGTAATAACTGTGAACAAAATAAAAGCGCGAGTCTTGATCGACGCCATTCCATAGCGGATGAGCACTTACTTGATGCACTTGGTTCCAGCCCATGTGCGGAACCTTAAGCGTTCGACCGTGCACATCGCTGCCACTGTGTGAGAACTGTCGAACACGTCCGGCGAAAACATTCAAGCCCGGTACGCCTCCCCCTTCCTCGCTATATTCATAGAGTGACTGCAGGCCCAGACAAATCCCAAGAAATGGCTTGGTCTTCGTTGCCTCGAGCAATGCCTCACGCAGCCCGCGAGCATCGACCGCGGCAAAACAACTGCGGATGGCACCCTGCCCTGGAAAGACAATGCTATCAGCTTGTCGAATATCATCGGCTTTGGAAGTCACGCACACCTTTACCGAGGGTGCGACATGCTCAATCGCTTTGTGCACTGAACGCAGGTTCCCCATACCGTAGTCTATGATCGCGATCGTTTTCATAATCGGGAACTTGGATCGAAGAGTAGTGGCAACAATACTTTTGACCAGGGAGAACGCACACGGACCGTGCGGCTTGCACGTGTCTTTTAGAGGCTGCCTTTCGTAGAGGGCACCATCTCTGCCATGCGTGGGTCGCGCTCCAATCCCATGCGCAGCGCGCGACCAAATGCTTTAAATACCGTCTCGGCTATATGGTGAGAATTCTGTCCGCGCAAATTGTCGATGTGTAGCGTAGCCTGGGCATGATTGCAGAAACCCTGGAAGAATTCGTGAATTAGATCCACATCGAAATCACCGACCCGCCCACGCGGAAATTCGACTCGGTATTCGAGCCCGGGACGTCCAGAGAAGTCGATCACAACACGACTTAACGCCTCGTCGAGCGGCACGTAGGCATGGCCGTACCGGCGTATCCCTTTCTTGTCGCCTATCGCCTTAGACACTGCCTGACCAAACGTGATGCCTACATCCTCAATAGTATGATGCGCATCGACTTGGATATCGCCTTTTGCCTCAATGGTGAGGTCGATAAGGCCATGTCGAGCCACTTGATCCAGCATGTGTTCAAAAAACGGTATGCCGGTATCGAGCTTAGCTATACCAGTACCATCTAGATCAACCCCCAAGGCAATCTGAGTCTCATTGGTATTACGTTTGATTTCAGCCTTACGTGCGTTCACGGTATTACCAAGCCCGGTCAGAAAAACAGAATGTTACCATAACGGTCCCGCACCACTGGTGCTTACATGCCTTGTCTCAGTGCCTGTAGAAACGACATATTTTCGTCCGCCGTACCTATAGTCACACGCAAGCAATTTGGCGGTACGCCGCTGGCACCGTCGAGATTCTTGACCAACACGCGGGCGCCATAGAGTGCATCATAGACGCGCTGGGCATCGGTTTCTTGTACTTGAAACATGATAAAATTCGCTTCGCTTGGCCAAACTCGTATCCCCGGCATGTCATCGAGCGCCTGATATAAGCGTTCGCGTTCTGCACGGATGTAGCTTACTTGTTGGTCAAAAACCTCCTTATTGGCAAGTGCGAATTGCGTGCTCACCTGGGTAAGGCTGTTGATATTGTAAGGCAACCTTACCTTGTCGAATTCTGCCAACCATGCGCGATTGCCGACCAGAAATCCCAGCCTCAGTCCCGCCAATCCCAGTTTCGAAAAGCTACGCAATATTAGCAGATTGTCGAACTGCTTTAATCGAGGCAGAAATGTGCCATCCGTGAATATGAAATAGGCCTCATCGACAACGACGAGACCCTCCGATCGCTGTAATACCGCTTCTATCGCTTCATCGGCGAACAGATTTCCAGTCGGTGTATTGGGATATGCCAGAAACGTTACCGCTGGTTGATACGTTTCGATCGCTTCACAAAAGGCGGGTACATCAAGCGCGAAACTTTCAGTAAGTGAGACATCGAAAAATTTCATACCCACACTCTTGGCGATGATTTCATACATGCTAAACGTCGGCCGTGGCGCCAACACAGAACTCCCGGGGCGGGCGAGCGCCAAAAAAATAATCTGGATCAATTCGTCGGATCCGTTGCCAAATAGTACGTCCATACCTTCGGGAATTCCCATCGTTTCGCATAAGCGCTCCTTCAAACGAATGGGATTGGCTTCTGGGTAGCGATTTATCTGAACCGTCCGCAGCGCCTCAAGCCATGACTGCACAATATCGGGCGGCCAAGGGAAAGGATTCTCATTCGCATCAAGCTTAATAAGGCCATCCGCATCAGGCACACCATAGGCTTTCATCGCCTGGATTTCAGAACGGATGAGGCGCTCTACCGATTGTTGAATCTTGCTACTCACGACTGCTTATCGAGAAACGACTGCTGTCCCCCTTTTACTGTTTGATCCTGAATTCAGCCGAGCGCGCATGCGCGGTAAGTCCCTCGCCCCGTGCCAAAATAGCCGCCGTCTTCCCCAGATTGGACGCGCCTTGTTTGGTGCACATGAGAAGACTGGTGCGTTTCTGAAAATCGTAAACGCCAAGCGGTGAACTGAAGCGCGCCGTTCCTGACGTTGGCAGCACGTGATTGGGACCGGCACAGTAGTCACCCAACACTTCGGCAGTGTATCGCCCCAAAAAGATCGCGCCGGCGTGATGCACATGCTTGGCGAAGGGCATGGGATCTTCGATCGAAAGTTCGAGATGCTCAGGAGCAAGCTGATTTATCAGTTCGAGCGCCTCGTCCAGCCCGCGCACCGTAATCAATGCGCCGTATTGATCGAGCGCCTTTTTAATGGTTTCTTGCCGCTCCATCTCTCCTAACAATCGCTCGATCGCCTGTTGCACGTTTTGGGTAAAGGCCGCGTCCAAGCTAATCAAAATGGCCTGCGCATTTTCATCATGCTCGGCCTGGGCAAATAGGTCCATGGCAATCCAGTCAGCGTCGGTTGCGCCATCACACAACACCACCACTTCCGAAGGCCCCGCTATCATATCTATGCCTACGTCACCAAAAACCATGCGCTTGGCCGCCGCCACATACGCATTTCCCGGGCCGACGATCTTATCCACTCGCGGCACCGTGGCAGTACCGTAGGCCATAGCCGCAATAGCGTGGGCGCCGCCCATCATGAAAACCTGATCAACCCTGGCCAAACTAGCTGCGGCTAACACCAAATTGTCGATATTCCCGCCGGCGACCGGTACCGCCATCACGACTTTCGGCACCCCTGCGATCTTTGCTGGAATAACGTTCATGAGCACGGTCGATGGATAAGCGGCTTTGCCGCCGGGTACGTAGACACCAACGCGTTCCAACGGCCTGATCTGCTGGCCAAGGAGTGTGTCATCGACGTCGCGATAGTGCCAAGAGCTAGCCGCTTGTCGCTGGTGGTAATCCTCGATGCGGTGGGTTGCCTCTTCGAGGGCCAACCGTTGCGTCTCTGGCAGTGAGTCTAGGGCCGGTTGAAATTGCTCGGGCGGCACTTCAAGGGCAGTTGGCGTCTTAGGCTGGTAGTTATCCAGCCGGTGCACATATTCTAAAAGTGCGTTATCGCCGCGGCCACGCACGTCGCTAATAATGTTCCGCACGGTGGCTTCCACGTCGAGGTCATCGGCGCGAGCGCGCTCCCGTAGCCGTTGGAACTCTTCATTGAAGTTCGGATCGCTAGAGTTTAGTACGCGGATATCTGATGCCGGCATAAAGTCTACCTTACAGCTTGCCTAATTTTTTCAACCAATGCTTTGAGGGGCTTATGCTTCATTTTCGCAGATGCCCGATTAGCGACAAGCCAGGCACTGATATCGGCGATATGCTCTACTTCCACCAACCCGTTGGCCTTTAGTGTCTTACCGGTATTGACCAAATCAACAATTCGATCAGATAGACCGACCAACGGCGCGAGCTCCATGGAACCGTAGAGCTTGATAACGTCGGTCTGTATTCCCTTGGCCGCAAAGTGTCGTTGCGTTGTTTCTACATACTTGGTTGCTATACGCAAGCGTGCCCAGCGCCTTGGATCGTCGCGTGCGGCATGTTGGTTCGGCTCCGCTACGATAAGTCGGCAGCGCGCAATGTTTAAGTCGAGTAGTTCGTACAGGCCATCACCATCGTACTCCATGAGCACGTCTTTTCCAGCAAAGCCTAGGTCAGCAGCCCCGTAGCGAACATAGGTAGGAACATCGGAAGCCCGGATTACGATTAGCTTGACGTCCGGGTGTGAGGTGGCGACAACAAGCTTACGGCTGAATACTAAGTTCTCGACCGGATCGATACCTGCCCGTGCCAACAGTGGCAGGCTCTCTTCCAGAATCCGGCCCTTGGATAGAGCAATGTTGAGCATGATCTGACAAGGCGAATGTGCTTTTAGTTGTTTACTACGTTCTTAATAATCGCGGTGCTTGGCACCCGTCGAATACGCGCACCCAACTGTGCCAGCTTCTCCTCAATACATTCGTAACCACGGTCAATATGATAGATGCGGTCTACTACTGTATCGGACTCTGCCACAAGCCCCGCCAGCGCCAGGCTCGCAGATGCGCGAAGATCAGTGGCCATTACCGGCGCACCCGTGAGTCGCTCGACGCCATGCACGATGGCGGTGTTACCACGCATATCGATATTCGCGCCCATACGTTGTAACTCAAGCACGTGCATAAAACGATTCTCAAAAACCGATTCCGTAATAGTCGCGGTGCCTTGCGCCACGCAATTGAGCGCAACAAATTGTGCCTGCATGTCAGTAGGAAAGGCTGGATAGGGTGCGGTTCTTATATTGACGGCTTTGAGCTCCCGATTCTGCCGATCTAAACACACCCAATCATTTCCAGTTGTAATCTCCGCGCCGGCTTCCCTTAATTTGTCTAGCACCGCTTCGAGATGGCTTGGCTGGACATCGCGCAATTTTATTTTGCCACCGGTCATTGCAGCGGCTACCAAATAGGTTCCAGTCTCGATTCTATCTGGTATTACTTCGTGGTAACCACCACCAAGCGCCTCAACCCCTTCTATAATGATCTCATCACTCCCGGCTCCACGAATCTTGGCACCCATGTTGACCAGGCACTTAGCGAGATCGACTACTTCCGGTTCGCGTGCTGCATTCTCGATTACAGTTGTGCCTTCAGCCAAGGTTGCCGCCATCATTATGTTCTCGGTACCAGTTACGGAAACCATGTCCATGAAGATTCGCGTACCCTTGAGTCTACCGGCGCGGGCCTTGACGTAGCCTTCCTTGATCCCAATCTCAGCGCCCATGGCCTCCAGGCCTTTTATATGCAGATTGACCGGCCGCGAACCAATGGCACAGCCGCCGGGCATGGAAACTTCGGCTTCGCCAAAACGTGCTAGCAACGGTCCAAGTACGAGTATCGATGCACGCATCGTCTTAACAAGCTCGTAGGGCGCGCGCAGGCAAGTGATGTTGCTGGCATCTGCCTCCACGACCATCTTCTCATCCACAACCAGCCGTACACCGATACGACCTAGCAATTCCATTGTCGTCGTAATGTCTTGCAGATGTGGGACGTTGCCGATACGAAGCGGCTTGTCGGTAAGCAGTGACGCAACCAGCACCGGCAATGCAGCATTCTTGGCACCGGAGATACGAATCTCGCCGCGCAGTGGTCTGCCGCCAGATACGATCAACTTATCCATAGATTACCTGCGGTACGGAAATATCAGCCAGCACAACAAGGCCGCCCTACGGGGCAGCCCGGTTTCTTGGTTGGTGCTTTAACAAAAAAATCAGCCTTGCGAACTGGTGACCAACTTCTGCAAGTCACCACTTTGATGCATCGTGGTTATGATGTCGCAACCGCCGATAAACTGCCCATCGATATACAGCTGTGGGACAGTTGGCCAGTTTGAGTAGTCCTTGATTCCTTGCCGAATCGCAGGATCGGCAAGCACATCGACAGTGGTAAATTCAGCACCACATGCCTGCAATAGCTGAACCGACCGTGCAGAGAACCCACAAAGCGGCATATTCGGACTGCCCTTCATGTAGAGAACGATTCTTTCCGACTCTATCTGCTGTTTGATTACCTC
>LXTK01000036.1 GCA_001643475.1 Proteobacteria bacterium SPGG2
AGCAAATCGGTGGCCGCTCACCAATGTCCGCTTCGGGTCGGTAGCGGCCCCTCGCTATCCTATCAGCTCAGGGTCCGCTATCGGGGGCAAAGCGGACGTTCAAATCGCTAGAAATCCCAGATTTTGACTTCCGCTTTCGGCCAAAAGCGGCCATGCCATTCATTCTCAATCAACGGTCGTGGTGAGCGACAATCTCGTCCTCGGACAGGCGCAAGAATCGCGCTGAATTGACGTCAGGCAGCTTCGTCTGTGTGGTCSRCGGCGSTRTGCTGTTTCTKGTTCAGRTGCTGCTTGAGGAATGYCGMGATATCGTTAATCGCTMGCTTACTTTCCGGCATCAGGCCCACGAACAATTGAAACACATGCCACATRTCGGGCCAGAYCTGCAGCGTTACATAGCCGCCCRCTTCTGAAATCTTGTCCGCCATGCGAGTGGAATCGCTCAGCAGGATTTCATGGTCGCCAACCTGAATCAGTGTCGGCGGAAGATTAGACGGATCCGCGTAGACCGGCGACACCAGCGGATTCTTGGTSTCGTACTTCGAGCAGTACTTTTCGACAATTTCCGGYATGTCCTYGGGGCGGAACCACGGATCATGTTTGGCACGGGAATCCATCGATTCGCCCTCCGMGGCAAGRTCTAGCCATGGGGACATCAGGCACAYAGCAGTCGGCAGCGGATCACCRGCATCGCGCAAAGCGAGCAAGGTGGCCATGGTCARATTGCCGCCTGCAGAATCGCCGGCGATCGCTATCKCGGCAGGATCGGTGCCTGCCTYAAGCAGGCTGCGGTACACAGYGGTTGAATCCTYAATCGCTGCAGGAAACMTGTGCTCCGGCGCTAGCCGRTAGTTTGGCACAAGTGCCCGYGTSCCTGAGGCACGTGCGATGTGGCTGACCATGCGRCGATGTGTCTGCGTACTGCCCATCAGGTAGGCACCACCGTGCAGRTAATACAAAACCGGYGCACCGTCRCAGCCTTCGGGAACCAGCCATTCGCAGTSGATGCCWTYGATGGTTGCCTGTCGGACCTGTACGCCTTTCGCGACMCTGGATTTGCCCYCCATCWCATTCCACGCTGCGCGCATTYTTYGGAMGTCCGCATYYGGCRTAATGCGCTTGAAAWATTGCCTGGTCAWMAAGCGCACGATCCGCGCTYGGAAACTGATCATGTRACCACCTTCAAAATGGCCCGCTGCRGTGGGGAMTTAYGYRTCGTGTCATTCATCGCTCTBTVCCTCTAGGTGCCCATGGCGATCCAAATGGTCTTGCWCCTCTGCATCACGGGYGAAAAGAGGAACCAACATRAAGGCTSCCCAAAAGATAATGAATATGATTTTAATGACAACCATTTCCCGAACCTCGCTGTTTATCTGGTAGTGAATACTTGAAAGCTCACTCARTGAATGGGCTTCCGGGTACGCACTATTTGGGGTTDGTCTGTGAGGCGTRSAAAMCTGTCGCMCGTACRGACGGGTTAAAGAYGATAGGAATCTTACGTGTGCCCATACGCAGAAACCGTRSCAAGCNNCTAGGTACTTGAGTAAGAGACGYTGTTGYTGTCAGGAAACTCAATAARGAGRCTCGCGATCGCCTGATYGATCAACTGCGTAGCATTGTCCTTGTCTTTCCGGGAGAGCCTTTTCGAGGCCGAGCCGTGCCAAATGGCTTCCTTGGAGCGGTTATCAAAGATGTCGACGACCAGGCTGCCTTCGGTGAAKGTRTATACACTCGCAGTACTTCCATAGTGGCCGTATCYCGGGTAGCCGTATCCCGCGTAGCCAAATCTCGAGTATCCATAACGCGTGWATCCATGAYGGTAGCCGCGGTAGGAATAGCCGTAGTYGTTATAGTACTGCTGGACCCGAACACGGCTGCCTACAGTGAAGGACACGACGAAATCGGCTTCAGTGCCTGATACCTTGCGATAGCCTTTGCGCGCCAGCTCCCGCTCCACTGCCGCGCGAGTCCGTTGCTYGTTGAGCGGGTAGCCCAGCTCTGACGTGGCATCGCTACGCRCGATCAAAGATTSATCGGTGATCCATGCGTACGTTTGGAAWTTACTGAAGTCGGCCTGGTCGGCGACGTCCACCGTGCTCTGGATTGCCGAGGCACAAGCGCTCAGCGTCAGAACGACGACTGTGGCTAGCAGGGGSCGAAACAAWCGATACTTAAATGTARTCATAACTCTACCTCCAACATTAAACTGTTTAGTGAAGATTCGATGGCAAGAAYAAGCGTCATGCCAAGTTCGAAAAARRTCTTCACAAACACCTAGACCCAAAAAAATCAAAAAATATTGCWKGAACCTTTGTGTCTAGATGCTGTCGGCAGGAASGCCATTGCAAATGAATTTGCAGCGCGYACTTTACAGWTCAATAACTTAWRAGCNGAATAATGCTGTMCTGGTASCTACCCCTTAAYAGGYAAATTTTTTATCGWAAGTYATTRMTTTGCGATGGTAGTGAARCTNCTTTMAYRSWKSCGKWNGWGMRAYYNNACCARYRAWWWKCWGCCASRCKRNCYAGRNAMTCNGMTSGYCNAMTCWMCYYAKYAWMCKMMGSCWRAKCNNCCWGTYCMKCRKCAANAGKCNNTTCRATSWMSATKWCGKTGWNGCNATSGNNCTKGAGGATGGCCTGCTCATGGACTTATGGCATGCGGCAAATGTGGCCAATTTGTGGAGAAACTAGTAATTCACCGGCGAGCAGGTAATTGTGACCACGTCGTTTACATAGGCGGCAATCCCTGATTGGGACGTCCGGTCGCGGTTGTTAGCTTCGCTGCCGCTTGTTTGTAATAAGTTAGACTTCTGCCCGGTCTTTATTAGCTGATGCATCTCGATTTTTGTCCAGCACGGATCAAGATATGCGCAATTCCATAATCGTATATGCGCTTATCAACGAAGAGATCAAATATGCCTAAAAATAAGTTTGTCTTGCGAAACGCTTTCGTATTGCCACTACTTGTTATTGCTGCGATCACGCACGCGACGGAATCAACTACGCCATCTGGCGAGCGAATGTCGCCGCCGATCACTAATTTCAATTCGTTGTCCGGCAATGGCTTCGCGTCATTGAACGCTGTTCCAACTACCCGGGATGAGCGCGCTGACACACTAGTGCCAGAAGACTTAAGTCTGTTTCACATTCCGCTCGTGGGAGACATACAGGATTTTGGTTTTCGTCTGGCGACTGCTGATGGTGGGAAGTTTGGTGACTTAACGCAACAAGCGTTTTTTGTCGATTTCAAGCTACCGTGGATCTGGTCTCCATCGACCAATTTCACAGCCTCGCCCATACTGACGTTCGAAACCGGACGATTCAATCAAGGTTCCGAGAATCGTTACTTCGCTTCCTTGGGTCCAACGCTTCGCTTGGCAAACGACCGATGGCGCATGCCTTTGTTCATGGACCTGGGTTTGAGCCCAACAGTAATAGATGGATCGACGTATGGCGACCGGGACTTCGGCACGTCATTTAACTTTACGTCCCATATAGCGCTTGGACTAAGGTTCGGCCAGACGAAGAATCATGTCGTCAAGCTTCGATACCAACACATATCCAATGGCGGCATTGACGAGGTAAATCCGGGCGTCAACATGATTGGAATCGATGTTGTTTTGTGGGTTCGGTAGCTGTGCGGCCCGACGGCGAGATCTATACGGCGAAGTGAAAAAAATGCGGCTAGCATTTGCGCTGAAGTAATCTTGCAAGTAAAAAATTTACTCACCTAAACCGGCCTTGGGTCGATTGACAAAATCGCCCACAACACCAATGCGCACAAGTCATGAATCTCCCCAGCATCCCAAGCCTCCCAGACCTGATCGGCCAGTTCCCCATCAAAGGCTTCGATGTAGATTTCGGTGAGCATGCTGGCCGGTTAGAGCAAGTGATCTCA
>LXTK01000006.1 GCA_001643475.1 Proteobacteria bacterium SPGG2
CAGCAACAGATGCGACACGCTCTTCCATCGTCTGAATATGTCTGCGCTTATGCGCCGCCACCACATCATCGGCATTGATTCCTACCAAGACATAGTCCCCGAGGGCACTGACCTGCCTTAGAAACTCAACATGCCCATAATGAAACAGATCGGCCACCATGTCTGCGTACACGCGTATCATCGAACTTTTCCCTTTCCCAACTGGCCTACCCCCTGAACGGTATCAATAAAGTCCATGGCGAGCTCACTCCGGGGACAAGGCGCAGAGCCGTCCGGAAACCGCTAAGGAATCTGGTCTGTAGACATAGGTTCGACCTGGAGTCATCTTCTCCTGGTAGAGCACCTCCTCGTGGTTGTCATAGTTAATAACAAGCGCGTACCAGTCGTCACAGGGCAGATAGAACTTCGTGTAGCCTTGCTTGTTGGTCCTGGAACGGCCTACTCCGGCAATCCTGACCTCAGCGCCATGAACTGGCTTCCTCTCATGATCAAGAACCTTGAGCCTGCCATGCAGTATGTGTTTGCCGAGGAAACGTCTCAGTCTACCCCCACGGCCAGGGAGGGGCACATCCGGAATCATTTCCAGAATGTCTTTCTCAAACCCCGTTTTCTTTGGGGTCATCCAAGCTGCGCCATACTTGCAGCGCAAGTATTCCTCGGGTGGATTCGGTACAAGGAACTTCTCACTGATAAAGTCGATTTCTTTCAGTTGAGTAAACAGCCTGACGGGAACCCGAACCCCAGGATAGTGGAATATGCTGTCGTCAATGATCCGGTAGCAGCACCAGTCTGTCCTCGTTGAGGATTTCATCATCGCCACGTTTATATAGTGGTCGTTGTGTTCAACCTTGGTGAAATACCCGTTGTTCCTGAAGGCAGCGACAACCGTATTTATTGACCTCTCAGTGAGCCCATGAAGTCCGATTATTGATCCAAGATCCAAGTCGTCGTCCCACGGGATGATGCACTTGTCCCTAACTGCGCCAAGACACGTGCCTTGCCGAAGAAAAAAGACCACGCCTAGTGGATCCATGATCTGTTTTGCTTCCCTCAGCAGTGCTTCGGCGGTGACTACATCCACTGGCGGCGCAACTGAATACGATCTTTCCAAGGCGGCCTCATCTGCGCCGTTGCTCGATGCCATTCTTCTCTCCTTACAAAGCGCTGGGACAGCTACCAACACCCACGACGCGATGTTTCACCCTGTTCATGTGCTGTTCTCCTGCTGAGTATGCGTCTTGCCGTAACACCAAAGACGCGACCGCCGGCAAGCACAACTCACTGAGCAGCCTGAATCAGGCTCTCACCACCGGGGCGGCGGATGGATAAGATAGAGGTGCTGTCCGGTGCACCGTCGGCGCCGCGACATCTATGGCCGCGGCCGACGAGGCGATAATCAACAAAATGATAACACAAACAGCCCTACGGTGTAGCGCCCGCGAGCCAGGAGCACATGGATGCGTTGGGCCTACCCCCGCATCGATCCCCCTCCAGATCGAAACCGACATCGGAGTTGGTGAACGATTCTTGTTGTACGTCTACCGCAATAAGGTCTGAACCGTCCTAAATTTAATTCATGCCTGGCGGTCCATAATGGCACCGCACCGTCGACATTCGACCCTCTCGATACTTCCTCCGGCGCCGAACTCAAACGTTTTGCTAATCACGCGAAAATCGTGGAATCCCAGCCAGCAAAGGAGTTGGGCGAGCAGTGGCGGCAGCTTTGGCATATGTATGAAGCCTCTGATCTCACCTTCCTTTAGCTATGCCCTCGTCACTGTTCCATCGCAACGATCGGACGAGGCGAGCGCTTTTCTGCGATAGGGGAATGCTTTTTAGCCGCTCTAAATTCTCTGTGTTGAAAAACGCTCGCCCCTCTTTAACCAGGTGTTCGACACAGGCAAACTGATCGTCCAGATTATCCGCCCATCGGCAATGGGCAGCCAGTGATGGATTTGAGCCTGGGTTCTCGGCATCTTCTTCCAACTGCATTAGCGGTTGCAATATGTTGCCGATGAGCGTCTGTCTGATATCTGTCGCAAATATGCCTAAACCCTGTAGCTGTTCGACCTGCTCTAGGCGAGTCCGATCGGCGTTATTTTCGACAAGGACGCTAAGGATGGCGTTACCATCCTTACTAGTAGCCAACTCACGCAGTGCGGCGAGCAGATCTACCGGATAGGTTTTTCGGAAGTTGGTTAACGAGCGGTAAAGCCAACTGGCCCCATAGGGTCCCTTCTTTAATTCTCCTACTCGGTTTTTAATGGCACCGCTTTGCTGGAGCAGGGTATTTAGACGAATCCGCTGCTCTCTATCGCGAGCCTGGTTTCGAAGGGTCTTCTTCTGTTCCTCAAAGGCCACGCCCATCAGCCGCTGCCCGCAAGTCTCACAGAGATTTGTTTCCCTTGCGTCTGATGTAATGACCAGGAAACCCTGGCTGTGGGCTTTAAGACAGTCGTTGACACCGCAACGAGCGCTTGGCTCCTTGAAAAAGTAAACTGCTGCGACACGTATACCTGGATTTTTTTCGGCTTCAACTGAAGAGTTATAGCGAGGACGATTCGCGATGTCATCCCATGTTTTAAGCGTTATTTTCTCTTCAATGTGAAAAAGGGACACAGAATCTTTTTTTACTCTAACATGGTTGAAATAAACCCCGCACCAGACGGGACCTCAACGCACCAACATCAGCCCACAACACGATTTCAACCTCGCCCCCCAGTGTATTGAGAAACCTCAATGGTGTTAGCCAGTGGACTGTTTCTTGCCAGCGCATAGCTTTTGCCCCCGCTGCAATCGACGGCGATAATCTTCCCAGTCGTTTTCTATAGAGGCGGGCCAGATCATCTTCACCGAATTCCCGGACCGCATCGGCCACCAGGTCATCATAAACTTCTTCGAATTCATTGTATAATCGCTGGTATGCGTCTAGGCCTTCTCGGCTGCGCTTACTCGCCTCCATGCGGTCGCGGATCTCCGTAAGCGTCTTGGATTTGAGCTCCTTTGCCATCCAAGGGTCTCGACGCACCAGGCGAGAATATAGAACGACAATTCCTGTCACCTCTGCCTCTTGAGTTTGCCATGCGGGTAGAAGCACGGTTTTAATATGCTTTTCAAGCGGCGTTCCTGGTTTCCAGCGCTTCGCTCACCGCCGGCCATTTCTTTAAGATGTCGAGGCGGCATCTCAGCCGCGTTAACTCCGCGACGCTATCCGCGTCCGTAGCAACATGGAAGAAACTGCGGTCCATCCCCGGGGATTCCGTGAACAACCGATCGCATATGAGCCGATTGTGGTTGCTACAACCTAAGTCCGTTGACGGTGGAAAAGAAATAAACTTCTATAACTCGCTCCGTGAGGTCCTTATTTCGCGGAATTTCCTGTTCCTAAATCAGTGTTTTTGTACAAGCCGTGTGAAAGGGAAATCATGAAAGAAACAGTGATGTAAACCACGTCCCAAAGTCTGATTACGAATCAACTGCTCTACCACCTGAGCTACACCGGCATGCGGGTGCGAGCATGCGGCCTTCCGCCGGGGGGGCCAAGCGAGGGACCAGACTAACAACTGTTAATGGTTGTGCCGCAAGCGCACAACCACGTCCACCCCTTCCATGGTGGTTCCTTCGGGCAGGGGCGGTAGGCCGGACACCTTCACATTGGTTGCATCGATGTCGGTAAGTTTACCGGTACTGACGTCGTAGAAGTGGTGATGCGGCGCTGGATTAGAATCATAGAAGATCTTGCCGGGGTCAGCCATGACCTGACGGATCAGTCCCTTCTCAACGAACAACGACAACGTGTTGTACACAGTCGCCTTTGACACACGTTGGCGCTCGTCGTTGACAAGCCGAAAGACATCGTCGGCGGAGAGATGCAGACAACGCGCAAATAATACACGTGCGATCTCTACCCGCTGGTTAGTCGGGCTAATGCCGTGCCCCCGCAGCCAGGCGTTGATTGCCGCATCGTTGGCTTTAGTGTCCGTAGGCATTTGAAATAATTATATAAAGCTAGGGGGGCTCGCGTCTAATTCTGCCGCCGACGCCGAGCCTCTTTGACCTAGGGCGTCAAAGCAGAAATGCTTTGGTCTATGATTGGGATGCGGCGAAACGTGACCCTGCTGGCGGTGTGTCAGGCGCTGATGATGAGCACAAACGTGCTGATTATCGCCACCATCGCGCTGGTGGGACTGGCGCTGGCCGAGGAAGAAGATACTCGCCACCCTTCATAGACAGTGCTAGCCGACCTTCATGAGCTAGATTTAAAGGGAGTTCGGTGAACTTAATGCTATTTTCGGATCATTTGCCGGCAAGATCATGATTCTGGTGGTCCGGCCGCAAGCCGACCGGTTGGCGATCAACCGCGACCGGTCTTGGTCGATGGATTCTCTCCGATCGCTTTCAGCGCCCTGGGGATCTTAAACACAACGCTTTCCACCTTGTCGCCCCGCCCACGCACGACCTGCGCGCCCCATTCCCGCAGCCGGGTAACTACCGCCTGCACCAGCACTTCTGGCGTCGACGCCCCGGCGGTCACACCGATCTTCTTACAACCCGCTATCCACTCTCGCTGTACCTCGGCCGGTCCATCGACTAAATAGCCACGGACCCCGCGGTTTTCTGCTACCTCACGCAAGCGGTTGGCATTCGAGCTATGCGATGACCCGACCACTAATACCACTTCGCAGTCACGAACTAAGGCCTTGACCGCGTCTTGGCGATTTTGAGTGGCGTAGCAAATATCGTCCTTCTTAGGCCGGCTGATATTGGGAAACCGCTTACGCAACGCGTTGATCACACACGCCGTGTCATCCATCGATAGCGTCGTTTGAGTAACAAATGCCAGCTTCTGCGGGTCATTGACTTGCAAGCGCTCCACATCCTCTGGCGTTTCGACAAGATAAATCCCGTCCTCTGCCTGACCCAAGGTCCCTTCTACCTCGGTATGGCCGGCATGTCCGATGAGGATACATTCGGTATTGTTCTTTCGGTGTAGGGCGACTTCCATGTGCACTTTGGTTACGAGCGGACAGGTGGCGTCGAACACAGTTAGTCCGCGATCCTTGGCCTCCTGCCGCACGGCTCGCGACACGCCATGGGCGCTAAAGATTACCGTCGCCCCATCGGGCATCTCACTGATGTCCTCGACGAATATCGCCCCTTTAGACCGGAGCTCCTGAACTACCAAACGATTATGTACGACAGCGTGACGCACATAAATGGGCGGGCCGAACATCTCCAAAGCACGCTCCACGATCTCGATGGCCCGGTCAACACCAGCACAAAAACCACGGGGACTTGCGAGAATCACTTGCATAATTTAGGGCTACCCAGCTACGTGCATTTCTATTATACCCATTTCTATTCTATTAAGTTGGCGATTCTTGCGCGCCCTGATGCCGTCGCTACCAGCTTGGACTCGACGAAGAAGTCACGGCCATCGATGGGAACCACATTGTCGTCTCGATCGATTTTTACTTTGACGTCAATTGCACCTGCCTCGGTGGCTCGCTCTCTGGCCTGAGCGGAGATGGTCTCCTCGGCAAACGCGACTGCCTCATCCAACGACGGAAAATCACTCGGGGTCTCCGCTAGGTGAACACGAAATACGTTTTCTTGGGGCGCGGATATCGTTGCATCAACCGTTACGCTGACGCGGCCCACCACAGCGCCGATCGCGTTTGCCACATCGTAGTATTTTGGCACGATCGCCTGCGTGCGCAGCAATTCGGCAACCTCCCCGTAGTAAGTATGGGCGGGTGCCCCTAGTCCAATAATCGGTAGCTCTAAATGAAGTGCCGTTTGGACGATGTTGCCCGCGCGCTCAAGCGCCGCCGCAGTCAGAACATGGCTGCTAAGGCCAGGTTCTCGAAATCCATCTTCTTCGAACGCACTATCCAGAACAGTCTCGGCCGAACGACGCACCAGCGTCTTTATGATCCGTTCACAAAGAGGTTCGGCCTCGGGGGCGATCTCTATTCCGCCTCCATCCCTTTGGCGGGCGAAAAGCTCGGCTGCTTTTCGCGATGCCACAGTGTCCCAATCTTTCTGCTTGCCGAGGACATGCGCCGCATCCGATGGTGTCAGACTGGATGCAACAACAAGACCTCTCGATATCAATCGCTTCAACGAGCCGAGCCGGAGATGGCTATGAATCACATGATCCAACGCCTGCGCGCCTTTCGAGCAACGGTCATAGAGATCCCGTTCATTCTTTGACAGATCAATGCTCGCTAGGTTCGCCCCACCTACGGGCACAATGAATTTTCCATCCTGCTCACTTGGGAAACGACGACTCAGCTGTCGATCCAATGTGTCATGCACCAGCTCGGGATTACTAATGGCGAGAAGTGCTACCGGAACAACACGCCGCGGCCCGAGAACCAACCTGACGCCAAGCCCTTTGATGGAAAGGCGAACCTCGCTATCACCGCCCAGACCAACCGTTCGCATCGCCACCGCTTCGACCATGGTTCGCCATCCACCGACGGTTGCCCCATCCAGGTCTAGTCTTGGGCGCCCGTCCTTGAGCACCGCGATATCGGTTGTCGTGCCACCGATGTCCGAGACAATCGCGTCGCCCACCCCAGTGAGATGGAACGCACCGACAAGACTTGCAGCGGGACCCGAGAGTATGGTCTCAATAGGACGCACCTGGGCCACATCAGCTGAAATCAGCGCACCGTCCCCTCTTACTACCATCAACGGGGCATCGATACCGTGGCTATGCAGATAGCCTTCGGTCGCGGTAATCAGGTGATGAAGTAAACTGATGATGCGCGCGTTTAGTACACAAGTCAGCGCGCGCCTTGGGCCATCGAGATCGGAAGACAACTCATGACTACAGGTGACGGGTAGTTTGGTGTGCTTGCGGATAATGTCACGCACCATGGTTTCATGTTCAGGATTTCGAACCGCGAAGAGACCGGCAATGGCAAAGCCGGTCACCGACTTCGCCAAACTATCTAACTTGCATGTCAGCGCCTCGACCTCCAGCTCTATCAGTGGCTCGCCATGCGCACTGTGACCACCTGATAGCATTACTACCGGGTCATCACCCAACGCACCTGCCAGATTAGATCTTGTCAAATGGACTTCATCAAAACCGATTAAGACCAGGCAAATGCGTCCGCCTTGCCCCTCCACTAAGGCATTAGTGGCGAGCGTGGTCGAAAGCGACACAAGCCCTACTGCGCCGGGTGACTTACCGGTTGACACAAGAACGTTGTGGATAGCTTCGCCGATGCCAACAGACAGGTCGTGACGGGTGGTTAGCACCTTGGCACCCGCCAACACGCGTTCATTTTCATCGAGAAGAACGGCATCGGTATAGGTCCCACCGGTATCGACGCCGAGAAGCAACGCCATATTCTTGTACTCGATTATTACGTCACGCGGAGATCGCCTTGAAGGTTCACGAGTAAGACAGCAGATTGCCGATGTATATCTCGAAACAAGGTCAAAGTGTTGTCTGTGAAGAGTGGCGTTTGCGAAATCCTACTCCCAAGGCATCTAGCACTAACAGCACAGCGCCAATGCTGATGGCTGAGTCAGCGACATTAAACACCGGCCAGTGACAGTGAAAGGCTTCATTGGCGTACGCATGCCAGTCACCACGTGAGTTGGCCAAATGACAATACACCAGCTCCAATACCGGTATATCGAACGAGGGCCAACTCTTGAAATAGACATCGAGAAAATCAACAACACTTTGGAGTCGCAACCGGTCAAAGAGATTGCCCAGCGCACCACCGAGGACGAGCATCAAACCTATTGCCATCTGTGTATCCCGTGTATCTAGTCGTCGCGCCATGACAATAACCACAACGGATACGATGAGCGCGATAATAGCAAACAGAAAGTTTTGCCAACCCTCTGCGTCACTGAATAACCCAAAGGCCGCACCGCTATTGAAGACGAGCTTTAGATTTAAAAACGGCGTGACCTCGATCGCATGCGCGGTGAGATATTTGACGGCGGCCAATTTGCTAATCTGATCCACTACGACAACCAGAACCGCA
>LXTK01000184.1 GCA_001643475.1 Proteobacteria bacterium SPGG2
GGCAGGACATTACGAAAATCCCGTTCAACCGTTTGATCTGTTGCCAGTGCTATCAAGCCGATCTTGAATTGGGCAGCATGTGCATCCAACTCGTACTCGACACGCACTGGTATCGTGCCGCCTTGGGTAGCGCTCGCTACTATAGCCATCTGACGTCTCCCCGCAACTGAATCGTGACTATACCACTGGTTTCACGATACCCTATCCGCTGTTCTCCCAACCAGCAATGCCTCAGCATGAGTAGACATGCCATCGTATATTGCGCCTGATCCATTGACGACCAAACCAAATACGAAACCGGCCCCACGCGAGATTACGGTTGTGGGGGCTGGCATTGTTGGTGTTGCCACGGCGCTATACCTACAGCGAGATGGCCACACCGTCACGTTGGTCGACCGCGACCATCCGGGGGAAGGTTGCTCACGTGGCAACGCCGGCATACTCGCCGTCGAAAGCGTGATACCACTGGCGAAAACCAACAACATAAAAAAGATACCGAGAATGCTACTCGACCCACTCGGTCCTCTGTGCATTCGTTGGCGTTACCTCCCGCACTTAACCCCTTGGTTATTGCGTTTCTTGGCGTGTTGGCGGCCACGTCAATTCTCAGCCAGTACTCGCGCGCTGGCGGCGCTGGCGCTGCATGCGCTCGACGCGCACCATGACTTGCTTAAGCAGGCCGGCGCTCTTGAACTAATCCGTGAAAAGGGCTACCTCTTCGCTTACTTAACGGAGAAGGGATTCTTGGGTGATCAGTCTGAACGAGAGCTACAGCGGCACTACGGCATCCAGGTAGAGGAATTGAGTGGCGCCGAACTTCGGGCGCTGGTCCCCGCCCTTAGTCCCAACTTGCAGCGTGGGGTGTTATTTCCGAACTCTGGCCATACGGTTAACCCATTCCGATTGGTGCAAACACTGGCGGAAGACTTTCGCCGCCGCGGCGGGACTATAAAACGGGCTAATGTTACTGACGTTTCGATCCATGACAGCAAGCAAGTGCAGATAAAAACTGATACTGGACCTCTTAGCGCCGAGGCCACCGTCATCGCGCTCGGTGCCTGGTCAGGCAGGCTTGCCGCCCGACTCGGAAACGCGGTGCCGTTGGACACCGAGCGTGGTTACCATGTGATGTTACCCACGCCCGAAGTCGAACTCGAGCGGCCGGTCTTGTTCGATGACTACAAGTTTGCAGCCACACCTATGGAAGACGGCTTATGCCTCGCAGGCACGGTAGAGTTTGCAGGTGTAGATGCGCCGCCAAACTATGAACGCGCCCGTGTCTTACTAGAGCGCGGACGCCAAATGCTCCCGGGCATAAGGGCCGACGGCCACTCGGTTTGGATGGGCTGCCGGCCAAGCCTGCCTGATTCTCTACCGGTGATTGGCCGATCACCTTCGCATGCCAATGTGTTCTTTGCGTTTGGCCATCAACACCTTGGTCTCACCTTGAGCGCCATCACCGGTCGGCTTATCGCCAATCAAGTAGCCGGGCGAGACGGTGATATCGATCTGACACCCTACCGGATCGATAGATTTTAATCCCACGAAAGACAACCAACACTAATAATAATGAGGCCCACCTTGCATTGATGAGATTGCACTCTGATCGCACCCGCGGGATGTTGATGGTCTTGGTCGGCGTATTTGTGCTGAGCCCGGACGCTCTAATTCTGCGATTGGTCGACACGGACCGATGGTCGCTGATTTTCTGGCGTGGGTTGTTGACAGCACTCACCTTGTTGATCTGCTTCGTCGCTATCTATCGTCATGACGTATTCAAATACCTTGGAGCTATTGGCAGATATGGCCTAGTGGGTGGTTTCATCTCCGCCACGAGTAGTATTTCGTTTGTGACTTCGATCATATTAACCAGTGTGGCCAACATCCTAGTGATTATCAGCGCCGCACCCCTGTTTACGGCGATTTCAAGTCGCATGTTCCTACGTGAATCGGTACCAGCACGGACCTGGCTCGTGATATTCGCGACACTCGTTGGCATCACAACTATATTCAGCCGGAGTTTGGGCGGCGGCACGCTGCTGGGCGACCTCTGTGCCCTCGGCACCGCCATCAGCATCGCAGGCCATTTGACAATCGCGCGACGCGCACGCACCGTCAATATGGTACCGACGGTAGCCCTCGGTGGTCTCATCGCCGCGCTCGTGGTCCTACCGCTGGCGACACCAACCTCTATCGATGCTTAGAGTTTTCTATTAATACTACTACTGGGAGTCGTCATCCTGCCGATCTCCACCGCGATGATCGTGCTCGCTACCCGCTTTATTTCTGGGCTGAGGTCAGCCTCATTATGTTGCTCGAGGCCATGCTCGGCCCGCTTTGGGTGTGGGCAATACTAAGTAAAGTGCCGGTAATTCAGAGCTTTGTCGGTGGCACCATTGTGACTGAGTACGCTAGCCCTGCATTCAATAGCGGGCCTAAGGAAACAATCACAGTAAGCCTAACGCTGGACAAGTTCACGTGGCCACATCACAAGATTTTAGAAAAATAGAAACTTACACAAACCTAAGGAGTAAACAGACGTGGAACGACCACAAACGCTACGGATAGAAAATGGAGAAAAAAAGACGCCGACATTTTCTGTCGAGGAAATGTCAGCGAGACTCGCCAAACTCAGACGGTATATGAGTGAAAGTGACATCGGTGTTGTTCTCTTTACTTCTTTCCATAACATTATCTACTTCGATGACTTCCTCTACTGCGCATTTGGTAGGCCTTATGGCCTCGTTGTCACCCAAGACAATTCGACATCTATTACCGCCAATATCGACGGTGGTGAGTCATGGCGGCGTGGATTCGGTAACAACCTTGTATATACCGATTGGCAGCAAGACAATTATTTCCACGCTGTTAAACAACTTATCCCTAATCGCGGAAAAGTCGGTATAGAGTTCGACCATATGAGCATGGACAACGCCAAAAAACTGCAGACGGCCTTACCTGCCATCGAATTAGTCGATATCGGAAAACCGACTATGGTAATGCGCATGGTTAAATCGTCTGAAGAAATCGACCTCATCCGCGAGGGTGCGCGTATCGCCGATATTGGCGGTGCCGCCTGCGTGGGGGCCCTCGCCGAAGGCGTGCCGGAATATGAGATAGCAAGACACGCAACCGACGCCATGATTCGAGAAATCGCCAAAAGCTATCCCAATAGCGTGTTAATAGACACCTGGACTTGGTTGCAGTCCGGGATCAACACCGACGGCGCCCACAACGCATTGACTACAAGGAACCTTCAACGTGGCGATATCCTAAGTCTTAATTGCTTTCCTATGATTGCCGGCTACTATACGGCGCTTGAACGTACACTGTTCCTAGATTCGGCGACGGACAGAGAAATAGAACTTTGGCARATTAACTGCCGGGTTCATCGACGGGGGCTGGAATTGATCARRCCGGGYGTGCGCTGTTGCGAYATWGCCRCTGAGCTCAACGAGATTTATCTTGAGCACGATTTGCTRCAGTATCGAMCCTTTGGTTATGGMCAYTCSTTYGGGACGCTATGTCATTACTACGGTCGAGAAGCTGGTCTTGAGCTAAGAGAGGACGTCGAAACAGTCCTGGCACCCAACATGGTCGTTTCCATGGAGCCCATGATCATGTTGCCCCAAGGTCTGGATGGCGCCGGCGGTTACCGCGAGCATGACATTCTCGTGTTAAATGAGGGCGGTGTCGAAAACATAACCAAGTTTCCATTTGGTCCCGAACACAACATCATCAAAAAGTAACGGATTAGTTGGCCAAGCAACAATGAACAAAAAGAACGTGCCCAAGAATAAACGCCGGCGCGAGCCGTCACAATTTTCTCGTGCCGAGTTTGAACAACGTATCGAGCGCGCT
>LXTK01000063.1 GCA_001643475.1 Proteobacteria bacterium SPGG2
GTCCCCGTAAAGTGGAGAAGACCAAAGGACCCGGTGACTAACTCTGGGTCCGTTGTATCTGGGATACCTCCACTTCCGCCTAGAGTGCTGACCTCGTGAACCTCGGCAAGTACGATTGGGTCTGCATGCGCCTGCGTGCCTATGGCGATCACGGCACAAAGCGCTATCAGCAAACGCTTGGGCATATCCCTTCCTCCCGGCTAGATCATGCCGAAAGGGCAGCACTGCAGCAAGCCTGGGCTTGCCATCACGCCCGCGAAAGCGCCAAGGCACTGGCGCGGAAGACGCACCGGACTTCGATTGACTGGCGCGGTCCAGTGGACGCACGAGCGGCAGGTTGGCTAAGATGCGACCGGAAAAGGAGGTGCAGCGCATGTGGCGCGCGGTGCTAGGGATCCTGACCTGCCTCTGGGCGTGCGGGTGCAGAGAGACGCCAGCCACGCGCGAAGCAGCGCCGCCTGGAGCCGAGGCAGAGTCTCTTGGCACCTTTGAGACACGCACCTGCGTGCGCGCATGCAGATCGAGGTGAGCTGGGCCACGGCCGTGCCGCTCCCGGGCGGCGCGGCGGACTGGGTCCCCGAGACCGTGCTGCTCGATGGGGTGCCGGCGCCGGCTCTGGCCCGGGTGAGTTCAACGCTCCCGGTGGCGTTGCCGTCGCAGCGAACGGCGACCTGTTTGTTGTGGACTTTTACAATCAACGCGTCCAACACCTGCGCGCCGACGGCGGCTTTATCAAGCAATGGGGCGACACCGGTGAGATCGGGATCTGGGCGGGTGAGTTCAATTATCCCACAGACGTGGCGCTTGCTGCTGACGGAACATTGTATGTAGCCGATGGCTATGCCGACCGGGTCCAAGTGTTCTCAAGCGCTGGCGGTTTTCTGCGCAAATGGGGTGGCCCCTTCGCCATCAATATTTTCGGTCCTTTCAACGGCTGGTTCGCCACCGTCACCGGCATCACGCTTGATCTCCAGGGCAATGTTTTCGTTGCCGACTTCTATAACAACCGCATTCAAAAGTTCTCGCCCGACGGCACGTTCTTAACGGCCTTCGGGGAACCGGGCAAGGGACCGCGCCAGTTCAATCACCCCATTGCGGTCGCGGTGGCTGATGACGGTACCATTTTTGTGGCGGACTTTGGAAATAATCGAATCCAGAAATGGCGCCCTAAAGCACAATAATCGGGCGAGGTAACCACGAGAAGGAGTTAACCTATGGCGACATACCGTATCGGTATCATTTCGGGCAGGCTCGGTCTTAGCGTGGATACTCTCCGCTACTATGAAAGGATCAGCTTAATTCCGCGCGTCCCGCGAAACGCCTCCGGGCTGCGGGCCTACAACGACAAGGACGTCTCTCGCTTAGAGTTCATCCAGCGTGCACAGAAGATGAACTTTACCCTCGTGGAGATTGGCCAGTTACTTAAGATGCGCGAAGGCCCGCAGAAGGCTCGCACCAAGGCCCGCAAATTAACACAGCAAAAGCTTGCCGAGATCGAAACCTGCCTCACTGATTTGAAAGCTTTGCGCGACGAACTGCAATTGCTTCTTAGTCGGTGTGCTATCAGTATGGACGGGTGTCCCATTATTGAAGAGATCGACAAGGGAAATGCACCCCGTAACCGGCGGCGCGGCCGAGCAAAGCGATAGATTTAACAGAGGGCTACGCAAGAATCTGTCCTTGTTCGATGGTCTTGGGCGCAGGGTCAAGCATAAGATCACCTCTTGCGCTGCGGTTGGCGGAAGCTAAGAACCCGTAGTCCGGCAGCATGTAATGTAGAACCATTTTCCCGGTCTATAAAGGTATGAAATGTCTCGGGGTCCGAGTTTGATCGGCAGGTTCTTACCGTTAGGCGTACTGGCGTGAACTGTCTGGAATTTCGTCGTCGCTGTTTTGCCGAGCCTGGAAATCAGGACAATGAATTTGTGCGTCACAAGAACGAATGCGCAGCTTGCGCGGAATTTGCGGTAGGTATGCGTCATATTGATAGGACGCTAGTGGAGGCGTTGCGTGTTGATGTCCCCGAGAATCTGGCCTCACGGATCATTCTGAGGCAGTCCCTACAGAAGAGCGAAGTTCCAAGCAAGTATAAGCCACGCAGGTATGCGATAGCAGCCAGTCTGCTGTTAACGTTGGGTCTCGCAGGTGGCCTGTATACCATAATTTCAACAGCTCCGTTCCACCGAGCAGTAATGGTTCACCTTGATGGGGAGTGGGATTTACTCGTACAACGACAAGATGTCTCAGACCAAAAGTTGATGAGCATGCTTGATACCGTGGGCGGTGAGCTCAAGGGTGACATCGGTAAAATTAAGCATGCAAGCCTCTGTGACTTTTCAGAATACGGCGGTGCGCACCTGGTCTTGGAGGGGCGTAAAGGCCCCGTCGTCGTACTGTTGCTGCCAAAGAAAGACATCGCGGGACCGAACGTCATGTCTGGAAACCGATCTGAGGGCATTCTCGTTTCCACCAACAACGGCAGCATGGCGATCGTCGGAGATAAGGACGAAGCGCTTCACGACGTCGAACGGCAAGTACGCGCTGCTTTGGTATGGCGACTGTAGGTAAAGGCCGTTAAGCGCTCTTAATCACTAGTTGCTTTACCTACCCGAACAATACCGCGACTGGTGGTGTATCCCCGTTTCGCTCAGTTTGCTGGGCCGATAGGAGGCCCTAAATAACTGACTACGCTGAACCTAACCGATTACTCGGGGTCAATGTGGTTGAGTTTGGCTCGTCAGAAAGGGTCACAAAGTCGGCGCTAGCACTGCGCCCCGTTTAGGGTTACACGGAATTTGTCATCTCGTAAGAGCTTTGGTTCTGCTTCGGTTTGGCGCCGGGGCTACCGCTATTCCGTCAATTGGCCCATTCACTAAAGTTTCACCTATGAAAATGACAAGTTTTTTTCTGATAACAGGTCTGCTGCTGACTGCCTGCAGCGATAATCCAGATCCTAAGGCCTCGCTCGCCACGACGCCGAACAGCCAGAGTGCGGTGAAGATTAAAACGGCGCAACCATCCGTTGCCCGCGAACGCGATTTTGCCAAGGTTATGCGCGGCAGAAAGCTTTTTACACAAAACTGCGCCTCATGTCATGGCTCCCAAGCCCAAGGGGCACCGCAATGGAGCACACCCGGGGCCGATGGCAAATATCCGCCGCCGGCGCTCAACGGCACTGCTCATACCTGGCACCATCCTACTATTGTTTTAAAGCGCACTATCAGGGAAGGAACCATTGCCATAGGCGGCAAGATGCCACCGTGGGGTGATAAATTGTCCGATGCAGACATGGAAGCGATCATCGCCTGGTTTCAGTCCCATTGGCCAGATGAGATCTACGATACCTGGGCACGGATGGATGCAGAGGCCCGACGAAATCAGATCACACAGCAGTAGGATTTGGTAAGGGGCAGTGCTGGTCGCCATTACTCACGATAAGGGAGCGTGTTAGCAAATCGTGTATTATTCGGCCAGCGCAATGAAATGGTTCAAACGTATCGGTATGTTTCTGGGTGTGCTGCTGGCAGGCCCGTTGTTGATGGTTGCTTGTGGCAAGATCAACCTGGGACAGGATTGGCGCACGGCCGACCGTTCCCCGACTGGTATTGCACCCGACCCAGACACGACTCGTGAGGCAGTAGTACAGGTTTATGCGGCGCGTGCCCTAAACTGGCGGGGTATCCTCGCCGTACATACCTGGATCGCTACCAAACCCCAAGGAGCTAACGGCTACACCGTGCACCAGGTCGTGGGTTGGCGTAAGTGGCGCAATCTGCCGGTAGTCACCTCCGCCCCCGACATCCCTGATCGTTCCTGGTTCGGCAATGCGCCGGTGGTCGGACCTAGCCCCAGAGG
>LXTK01000290.1 GCA_001643475.1 Proteobacteria bacterium SPGG2
CATCTCATTGATGAATACGTGGAATCGCCTCGCCGTGGGTTTTCGCCATCTACCCGATGCACGAGGTTCTTAACATTGAGATCATTCGGACGACCGAACATTCTTACGCTGCGGTCCGAGTTGTTACGCGAAGTGAACGTTTAGCGTAAGGGTAGGTAGATAATAATGCACCGAAAATTCAAGACGATCTTACTGCCACTCACACTCATCGCAAGTATGACGCCGTTTATTGCACCTGCGGCTGGACCACCTGAAGGCGTCAGCCGGCAAATGGTTCGTGCGGTAACGCTGCCAGATATTCCCGGCCACAAGCTGACGGCTGTGACCGTTAAACTTGACCCCAGCGTAACCATACCTTCTCACAAACACGAGGGGTTCGTCTTCGTCTATGTGCTAGAGGGTGCGGTACGCTCCCGGCTTGATGACAATGAAGCAACCGAATTCAATGCTGGCGACAGCTGGGTAGAGCCACCCGGAGCCATTCACACTCTGACCCAGAACCCAAGCAAAACGGAAACGGCCAGGATTCTGGCAATATTCGTTGCAAAGTCAGACGCAAAACTCACAACTTCGGGTGAGATCGCTAACTAGTCCTCTGTTCGACCACCCCCAACAATGGCCGCTGACCGAAAGTACCCATCCATGGTTTGTTTTCGGCCATTCACGAACGTCCGCTTTGGGTCGTTTTCTGCCTGTCGCAACTCTATCACCTGACCGGCTGGTTATAGGCGAAAGCGGTCATTCAAAGATGGTCTGACTGAGCAAATGAACTCCTTTGACGAATGTCGGCTTTCGCCTAGGAGCTGCCGGTCAGATAATAGAGTTGCGACAGGCAGAAAACGACCCACAGCAGTCGATTATCGTCACCCGGTGCGAATGTCGGCACTGAATCCCAAACCGGCCGTACCCTGAAGAGCGCACCTACTCCGGTAGCCCCGCCTTGCGAAGCCCATCGAGGAAACTGTCGAGGTTCTTGTACTTTGCCACCGGGTAAATCTGCTGTAACCGGGTAACGGTCAGCTCGGGATCGAGCTCGAGCAGTTGTCGGATCGTCTCCTTCGCTTCGTCGAACTGGCCGATCAGGGCACAGCTGGCGGCCAGCACGTGGTAGGCGGGCACGCCGTGTGGACCATGATGGCGCGCACACATATCTTGCATGTGCTCGAGGACACGCGTGGGTGATTGAAGGTGGCCGAGGTGCGCCCACTGTCTTGGGACTTAACCCCAGCACGCTACGTGGCTGGTTGCGCAAGCTGGGGATTCTTTGAAAATCCAGGGTCATACCTGACAGATCCGCGTTTTCGGCGGAGCCACTAAAGTGCAACCATTTTTTGTGCAAAACACACTAATTCATTGATTTCCTTAAAAGTATGTCTAGTCTGTGCTTTTAGGGCGTCGATGGCACGGCTATTGCAGCCAGTTTCGGCGATATTCTGACTAGTGAGACGAAGAGAGCCTACAATGAAGGGTTGGTATCGCCATACGATTCGGAGCCTTCTAATGTCGGCTATCAAAGTCGGCCACCGGGTGGCGAAGACCATTTCCCGCCGGCACAGACAACGAGTGGCCATCCACCAACTTTGCGTGCTCGATGACCACACTTTAAAAGACGTCGGTTTGCGCCGGGGTCAGATACCTGTATTGGTCGAAGCGCTCTCGAACGGTACAGCACTGCCTCCTGTGACTATTACGCACCCGGCCGACAATAGCCTCACGGCCCAGGACACGTGGCAGGTGGCAGCCAACGACAACGACCTCGAGTCTGGCGGTGTGCGGTCGAGAATCTTGATCGTCGATGATGAGCCATTCGACATCGATCTATTGAAACGGGAACTGGAACTCCTTGGCCACGATACGATCAGCGCTGCCAACCGCCAACAGGCGTTCGAACTGATCGACACGCAGCGCTGCGACGTTATGCTTCTCGACGTCGGGATGTCCAAGATGGACGGCTATGCCGTATTGGAGTACGGCCGGTCGAGTCACCTGCCGGTGATCGTGATTTCCGCCCTAGACGATTTAGACAATGCAGCACGTTGCATTGAGCTCGGCGCCGAAGATTACTTGCCTAAACCCTTTAGTTCGATACTGCTAAAGGCGCGCATCAACGCCACTTTGGAGAAGAAGCGACTGCGCGATGAGGTGACGCAACAACTTGCCTTTATTCGCGAGATCTTCGGCAAATACGTCCCCGAGAGCGTCGCCGAGGCGATCGTTGCAAGCAAAGGGACGCTGAAGCCGACACAAACGACTGCCACCATTCTCTACGCCGATATCGAGGCATTCACAAGTATCGCCGAGGGCATGGCGCCTGAACGTGTGATGCAGATGCTAAACGAGTACTTTGTTGCAGTGATCGAGCCGATCACACGCTACGGGGGCATTGTCAACCAGTTTCAGGGCGACGCTATGCTTGTGACCTTTAACGTGCCGTTGGAGGACCCCTATCACGCGGATAACGCCATCAAGGCAGCGCTGGAGGTACAGAAGGTCCTTAAAGGCCGAACCTTCGCCGGCGTTTCGTTAAGAACGCGGATCGGAATCAACACGGGCGAGGTCATTGCCGGTAATGTCGGCTCTGGCGATCGCATCAACTACACCGTCCACGGGGATGCCGTCAATCTCGCTGCACGGCTTGAGCAACTTAATAAAGACTACGGTACCCGTGTCCTCATCGCCGGCACCACGGTGGCGGCCCTCAAGAGCACGCACCCGATTGATCCCCTCGGAGAGGTTGAGATCCGGGGCAAGAACGCGCCGGTGCAGATCTTCAGGCTGGTGGCATGAATCGCGGTGGGRTRTTCGATGGAACTTTAGACAAGAAAAYATGCAACAATCGCACTGACGTCCGGGCTACAAGTAATACACTACCAGATACACAGCCAGCAGTACTGCCACCCACAAGACCATACTRCCRGTSGGCCAACCACGYGCGAGCACGCCGTGTGGGCCATGATGACGCCACAAAAAAGTCAACAAGCCTTGAACTCGCCGTATCGTCGCGCGCCGCATACTGGTATTGATCAGATGGCCGACCGGGGACAGCGCTGACAACACACCCGGCACAAACCTGCGGTATGCCCAGTCAGCGTCCAGATTCACCGACGGCAGCTCTGGTGGATGTGGGTAAAGCCTATGTGCAAGAGCGTCTCAGGGCTCTCCCACACGGAATCCAGGTGCCCGTAGTCGTGTTCATGCACGGCTGCACCGGCATTAACTTGCCCGAAGGAAAAGTCGAGAAGATTCTCACTAGTGTCGGCTATGCGGTTATCTTTCCGAACAGTTTTGCGCGCACGTTGCGACCCACCGATTGTGATGGCAGAACCGGCGACTGTTGAAGCCGGAGGAGTCAGCGAATGAGTATCTAGTAATTGAGACCGTGAGTTTGGACCACCCGGAGGACTTTGCTCCCACTTGGCATGCGGGCATAGAGAGTCAATTGCCCTGGCTCGATATACACGATGACCTTCCTAGAACACGCTGCGACGAATCCCCTGACATCCGCAGGGCCTGGGATTCAGTCGGGGTAAGCAACCCCACGGATTGGAAATAGCCAAGTTAACGGACGTTCAAACCAAGAATTTTTTGTGCAGCGAAAGTCCGCTCATGGTCGGTTGTTGCCTTTCACCAATGCAACCTTTTGGTTCGGCGAACGGCCGCTTATAGGCGAAAGCCGACATTCGTCAAAGGAGTTCATTTGCTCAGTCAGACCATCTTTGAATGACCGCTTCCGCCTAACAGCTGCCCTTCAGTTATTTACGAATTAATCTCTGCAACAGGCAGCAACCGGCCATGAGGGGCCGTTCATTGGTGCCGTGCGCAAGGTCCGCTTCCGGATGAAAAAGCGGT
>LXTK01000282.1 GCA_001643475.1 Proteobacteria bacterium SPGG2
CATGCTTTGTACGGTTCAGTTTGGTTCGATCGTAAGCGGTTTAGGCATTTTTATCATAAACATATCGATGACGTATTATGTTACTTTAGTAATCGTCCGGCCGATTTACTGGTTTACAATATTGGTAACGGAGACGAGTGGAAGCCGCTGTGCAAGCTTCTTGGAAAACAGGTTCCTGAGATCGAATTCCCCAGGAAGAATGTCGGTAAACATAAGCTATTAAAAAAGGAAACGCGGCGTCAATTGTGGAAGGCTGTTTCCTTTATGCATTTGGGTCACCGTGTTAATAAGAAGTATTATCCCGTCCAAATATGATTGGGTTGGGTAATGGTCAGTCTAAGAACAACTTTTGACCGAGCTTTCTTAGTCCCAACAATCCTAGTAATCCGAAGAATAGTAACGTCATTAACTGTACAGTGTAATCGAATGCCGTGAGATATTGAGTGACGCCAGTGGCATACATCCATCCCGCGTAACAAATAAAGAAATTGATGATAGCTACTGCAAAGGAGTCATAGATCAAAAAACGATGCGTCGCATATCGAACAACACCTAGCGAAATGATGGCAAGGATGCGAATACCATATATGAACTTTATTCCGACGAAATAGAACGCGTGTTGGGGAGAATGCTTCTGATTAAAACGGTCAATTCGATCTTGAACCTTTGGGTGATCTCTTAAAAAATTCATCCAACTTTTTCTTCGAATCCACCAACCAAACTTAAACCATAGGAAATCCGATGCCAGATTACCAAGAAAAGCAAAAAAGAAAATCAGATGGATCGAGACATCAACTTGCGAAGCCAAAATAGACAAAAGCAATATGAAAACTGAGCCAGCAAGAAAAGCGCCCAATAGCGAGACCGCTTCCGGGTAATCTTGAAATAAACCGATAAGGAACTCCACCAAAAGCTTTTCTAAGTTGGCAAGAGATTGACCGTTTGGTAGCTTATCACAGACCGGATTACCGAAAGTACGCAACCAGCCGCGGCTGGGGTTGAACGATAGAGAGCAAGACATGGACAACTATAAGATCGCCGTTATTCCCGGGGACGGTATAGGCAAGGAGGTCATACCCGAAGGCATCCGAGTATTGGAGGCAGCGGGGAGCCGGTTCAACGTCAACTTCACGTGGGATCACTTCCCCTGGAACTGTGAGACCTACAACGACACCGGACTAATGGCCCCGGCCGATGGTATTGCGCAACTACAAGACTACGATGCAATATTCCTGGGTGCCGTAGGGTTTCCCGGTGTGCCCGATCATGTATCGCTGTGGGGACTTCTGATCCCGATCCGGCGACAGATGCAACAATACGTCAATCTGCGCCCGGTACGATTGCTCAAAGGAGTAACATCGCCCCTGCGCGATCGCGGGCCTAACGACATCGATTTTTTTGTCGTACGAGAAAACAATGAAGGCGAGTACTCGGAGATTGGTGGACGTCTGTACCGAGATACGGAAGCGGAGATTGTAGTACAAGAAAGCATTTTTACACGTAAGGGCGTCGATCGTATCTTGCGCTACGCGTTCGAGCTTGCCGGCAAACGAAGCAAAAACCACCTGACCTCGGCAACCAAATCCAATGGCATCATTCACACCATGCCATACTGGGATGAGCGTTTCGAAGCGATGTCAGAAGAGTATCCAGACATTCGTACTGACCAATACCATATTGATATCCTGACTGCACATTTCGTGTTGCACCCCGACTGGTTCGATGTGGTCGTGGGTAGCAATCTGTTAGGCGACATCCTGTCCGATCTTGGTCCCGCCGTGGCCGGCACCATCGGTATCGCGCCATCGGCCAATATCAACCCGGAGCGCGAGTTTCCCAGTATGTTCGAGCCCGTGCATGGATCTGCGCCAGATATTGCCGGCAAGGGTATCGCCAACCCTATCGGTCAAATCTGGTCCGGGGCCATGATGCTGGAGCATCTTGGCCACCCACAAGCAGCGCGGGCCGTCGAGTCAGCGATCGAAACTGCACTGGAAGATCCTCGGTTGCATACCCCGGACATGGGAGGCTCAGCCAGCACCGAGGAGCTGGGTAAGGCTATCGCAGACGCAGTTTAAATTGCCAACGCGAAGGCGCAAAGACACAAAGAGATAACATTACTGATCCATCTTCTTAAGAACTGCCAGTGTCTACCCAAGGTGAACGGTAACGCTTATCACCTTCCGCGTAGCTGCAAAGACGTGGAAACGCCAAGACTATTGTTACAAGATGTCGCGGGCATGTACTGCCTAACACTAAATATAGAAAGGATGATCTAGTAAAAATCTTTTGTTCTTTGCGCCTCTGCGTCTTTGCGTCCTCAGCTCCGCAGACGGTACATCCGTGTACCGCTCCTGCGGTGAGTTGTTTCCTTAGTTGTTGAATTCGGCGCCGACACCGGCGAGAAGACCGCATGGATCTACAGCTTACACTTCTCGTTCTATTGGCGGCAATCATGCACGCCGTTTGGAACACGTTCGTAAAGGCGAGTCGTGACCGGTTGCTCGAACTCACATTAGTCAACGTGGTCTCAGGTCTAATCGCTGCTTGTGCCCTGCCTTGGGTGGGTGTGCCAGATGCGGCGAGCTGGGGATACATACTCGCTTCTATTGTTATCCATACCGGCTACTACGTTTTTCTTGTCAACGCGTATCGAGTTGGCGATCTCAGTCACGTGTATCCGTTGGCACGGGGCATGTCGCCCTTGCTCGTCGCCTTGTTCTCTGGCGTCGTCGCCGGCGAAGTATTGAATGGCGGACAGCTGGCGGCAATCGCTCTGATCTCGGTTAGTGTGGCCAGTCTCGCGTTAATCGGCCGATGGCAACAACCCGAGCATCTAAAGCCGGCGCTCTTCGCCATCGGCACCGGTTGCACGATTGCCGGCTACACCTTGGTAGACGGCACCGGCGTACGGTTGTCGGGAAATACGCTGGCATATATTGCGTGGCTATTCGCGCTCGATTGTCTACCGTTATTGGCGATCACATTGGTGTTACGACGCAGCGCTATTGGTCAGACGCTGCGTGGCCAGTGGCGTACCGGTATCTTGGGGGGGGGAT
>LXTK01000008.1 GCA_001643475.1 Proteobacteria bacterium SPGG2
CTCTTCCGATCTTGCGGACGTCGGTAATTACGCGATCCTAGGGGGCTTTACCGTCATCCATCAATTTTGCCGTGTGGGCACGCATTCCATCACTGCGTTAGGTACCATCGCGTTCAAGGATATTCCGCCGTACGTGCTGGCGGCGGGCAATGCGGCTGAACCGTATGGCATCAATATTCGCGGCTTGAAGCGGCGCCAGTTTCCACAAAGCACCATTGAGGCCTTGCGAAGCGCGTACAAGACTATCTACAAATCCGGTCTCAAGATCAGCGAGGCCATTAGTGAACTAGAAGACAAGGCAGTTGATCTAACTGAAGTCAAAGAGCTCGTTTCGTTCATCAAGGCATCAGAACGCGGCATTATTCGATAGTGTGTTAGCTTCAGGGTTACCAGTAAGAATCGGCATCGTAGCAGGCGAGGTCTCTGGTGATGTGCTTGGCGCCGGTTTGATTAAGGCGCTCAAAAAGCGCATTCCCGAAGCGCGCTTCGAAGGTGTATGCGGAGAACGGATGGAAGCAGAGGGATGCAAAGGAATGTTTCCGATGGAATGGCTATCCATAATCGGGCTAATGGAAGCAGTCGGAAAATACCCTCAGATCTATTGGATGCGCAAAGACCTCATCAAGCACTTTCTGAGCGATCCGCCCGACCTTTTTATCGGAATTGACGTGCCGGATTTCAACCTTGGCTTGGAACAACGACTGAGGGCGGCCGGGATAGCTACTGTCCATTACGTTAGCCCGACCGTATGGGCGTGGCGTAGTTACCGAATTCACAAGATAAAAAAGGCGGTAGATCATATGCTGACGTTGTTCCCATTCGAAGCGCGTTACTACCAAGAGCACAAGGTACCGGTCACGTTCGTTGGCCATCCTCTTGCGGATCTGATCGAAGATACGGTTGACCAGGGCCGCTACCGTAGGGAGCTCGGGTTGCCAGCAGACAAAACGATCGTTGCGCTGTTGCCCGGCAGCCGCATTAACGAGCTCAATAGACATGCTGATCTGTTTGTCGAGACTGCTTGCTGGTTGTATCGACGAAATCCATCGCTTCATTTCGTGGCGCCCTTGGCTAGCGCAGAGACGCGTGCGATTTTTGAGGCAGCACTTGAGCGAAATGTGGCCGCCAACTTCCCGATCATGCAGTTGGACGGTAGGTCACGTGAGGCCATGGCGGCGTCGGATGTCGTTCTTCTGGCGTCGGGTACGGCGGCCCTGGAAGCCGCCTTGTTGAGTCGGCTGATGGTTGTAACCTACAAAGTTTCTGTTCTTACTTATTTCCTAATACGTTTGTTCGCGCATGTTAAGCTTTATTCGCTTCCAAATAACCTGGCTGGTTGTCAGCTTGTGCCGGAACTCATTCAAGGGAATGCTGTTCCTGAGAAGTTGGGACGTGCGGTGGAACATCTGTTGGAGCACCCTGAAAAATCTAAGTCCATTATTGGCACGCTCAAGGGAATGCACGAACAGTTACGTAGAAACGCCAATGAGCGAGCCGCCGATGCCGTTATGCAGGTACTCAGTGCACAGGGAACCGGGGCTTGAAAACAGTTGGCGGCACTTTGGGGAGCGTGCATAGTTCGCTGGTAGCAGGTGTGGATGAGGCTGGGCGCGGTCCTCTAGCCGGTCCGGTGGTAGCGGCAGCTGTTATTCTCGATGCGGGGAAACCGATCTCTGGCCTGGCGGATTCGAAGATGTTGACGCCCGAGCGACGGGAGATTCTCGCCGCAACTATCAAGCGGCGCGCATTAGGTTGGGGGTTGGGGCGCGTAGGAGTCGAAGACATCGATAAGATAAATGTTCTGCAGGCGAGCTTACTAGCGATGCGGCGCGCAGTGGAGGCGATGAGTGTCGTTGCTGACTTAGTACTCGTAGACGGTAGTCATGCACCACCGATGGCATCTAATGTACTAACAGTCAGAAAAGGGGATGCTAAGGTCGCGGCCATAGCCGCTGCGTCCATCTTAGCCAAGGTAGCGCGCGACGCGGAGATGCGAACGTTAGATCGCCATTTTCCGGGCTATGGTTTTTCGCGTCACAAAGGATATCCGACGCCGTTGCATTTGCTGGCACTAAAAGTTTTTGGGGTAAGTCCAGTGCACCGAAAAAGTTTCGCACCGGTACGGCAATTGCTTACCCCCTCCCCCTAACCCCTCCCACAAGGGGAGGGGGAATAAGATCCTTCAGCTAAATCTACCGGCTCACACGAGCCGCATTTCGCGTTTCAATCCGTCGATCAAGACCACCCCTATTCCTCCCCCACTTGTGGGAGGGGTTAGGGGGAGGGAGTGGGAGTTAGCGAGAGCAGCGGCAATCGAGTGCGTAACCTCAGTGTGCGCCGGCCGCCGCCCTGATCTCTTCCGAACAGGTTCAGTAAAGACTGGAGTTCTTGACCACGTGATCTTGGTCGGGCGACGCCATTGAACTGCAGGTCTCCGGTTTCAAGAAGTTGCCAGCGCCCCGTGCCAGACAGCTGAAGATCACCGCGTAAGGTGGTCAATTTCAATGCGGCCTCAGCACCGGTGCCGCTGATATCGATTCGGTAGTCACCCAACGGCTGCACACTCGACAGACCGCTGCTCGCGCCCTCCCATGTAATGACTGCATTGCCATGTAAACCGTTCGTATCCAAGGTTAAGTGGTCAGCGCTGAATCGTAGGCGCCCTTTGGGAGCGAATAGACGCGCCGGTGCATAGAATGCGCTGGCCATATTCGCGTCGGTACTTATGTGCGAACGCTGAAGTACTATTCGTTTTGGCGTTATACTCACAGTGGCTGCCAAATCACTTCGCGAGCCAGTTGCTTTCAGAAAAACCTGTAGACGCCCCAGTGGTAGCCAGAGTGGATTTACTCGCCATTCAGTTTGGCCAAGGTCCTGTGGCGTGGACCGAGGATAGTGGACGATAAGCCTGCCGTGGCCAACCCATAGGCTGCCGCGTTCCTCATTAAGATCGACTGCGCCGTGGGTAATACGAGCGAGCCCCCAGGATAACCAAGTGGCGGGTACGGTGACGACCAGGAATATAAGGT
>LXTK01000167.1 GCA_001643475.1 Proteobacteria bacterium SPGG2
GTCCACTGTGTGTGCCTGGCAACATGCGTGGGATGAGCTAGATCTTGAGACACGTACGAGCATGATGGCGCGCCAGGGGGTGGCCTACCATACCCTTGAAGACATCATGATCGCTGACCCCAAGACTATGGAACCGGTGCCTAGCGATGGCAAGACCATGGGCGAACTCATGATCCGTGGCAATACGGCAATGAAGGGATATTTAAAGAACCCGAACGCCACCAATGAGGCATTTCGAGGCGGTTGGTTTCATACCGGCGATCTCGGTGTACGCCACCCCAATGGCTATGTCGAGATCAAGGATCGCGCCAAGGACGTTATCATCTCCGGTGGTGAGAATGTGTCTAGCCTAGAGGTCGAGGAGATGCTCTACCGACATCCGAGTATTATGGAAGCCGCAGTGGTGGCGCGACCGGACGAGTACTGGGGTGAGACCGCATGTGCTTTCGTAACCCTGAAGCCGGATGTAGGGGACGTAACTGCCGAAGACATCATTGCCTGGTGTCGTGAACGATTAGCCAAGTTTAAGAGCCCAAAGCATGTCGTGTTCGGGCCTTTGCCAAAGACGCCGACTGGCAAGATTCAAAAGTTTGTACTACGTGATAAGGCGAAAGAACTATAGCGAACCGTTTTTGAGGAAACCATGCGCACAGACTCGAATTGTATCTTCTGCAAGATTGTTGCCGGCGAAATTCCATGCGTCAAATTATATGAAGATGAATTAACGATGGCGTTTATGGATATCAATCCTGGTAACGAAGGGCATACGTTGGTGATTCCTAAAGAACATTGGGAAGATGTTCATGCCATTCCGTCCGATCTCATCGGTAGTACGGTGAAGACCGTAAAGAAGATCGCGACGGCGGTTGAAGAAACGCTAAACCCTGACGGTATTAATCTTGTACAGGCCAATGGTAAGGGTGCAGCTCAATCTGTGTTTCATTTCCACATGCACATCTTGCCACGCCGCATGGATGATGAGCTCAAGATGAATTGGGGTCTGCGTCCTGGCGACATGGATGCGATAAAAGAAGTCTGCGAGCGCATCAAGAAGAACCTTTAACGACTATCGCTAATTTACCGACCAAGCTGTTCCGCCAGCAGGCGCTGGGCCGCCGATTCAACCCTGCAGGTGGGCCTCCACGATTTGGCCGGCGGTCAACGCGTGTTGGTCTGATTGCCGTGACTGTGTTGTTTACTCCAGCTTTTGAAGGCCGCGGCGGGATAATTTCAATAGTGATTCGCGCAGATGCTGATGGCGGTCAAACAGATGTACATAACGAGATTGCTCCCGACCTCCTTTTGCCAGCAAAACCGCCGTCAGCGCTGTCTTATCATTCTGCGACCAACCGGGGACAGATCCTAAGCTTACGATCAGTGGACTCCACCGACGTAACCACAGGCGTTGGTCGCTAGATAATTTGCGTTGGTCGATATCTAACCAACTACACACTGTCTTTGCGCAATCGACTTCGGCGCGTGCACGATCTGATCCACGCTGTCGGCTCAGGTAATCCGTGACGGCAAGACCGCAGGCCTCCAGATCGACTAGCCCTAAGACGTCTTTTCGACGACATCCGAGATGAAGAAACATCGGTGCCTGTGCGAGTCGTCTCAGTGCCGATGGTGAAGATCTATAGTTTGTGCGGGTTCGCCGCTTTTCGTTCTCCGATTTCGCCAGGCGACTTGCTTCTCGATCGTACGGCTTGTAACCGAGCTTGTTGTAGAACCACCAAGCACCGGACTGGATTGCCTCCTCGTTCTCTTCACCCAATTGATAGGGCTCCACCACGAACGTATCCGCACTGAAGAGTTGGTGAAACGCGGCGAAAGTCTTGGCGTAAAGCAACACACCCTGGCCACCGCGGAATGTCGGGAATATGTTGAAATTCAACAGACATGTCCCGTAGAGCGACCAGGCCGATCCATAACCAACCGGAATGCCATTTTTGAGTATGAGGTGACCATACTCGCATTCCAGCAGGAAACGCCGCTCGGGAACAACGCCATAGAGCACGATCTGAATGCCCTGCCCACAGTCGACCACTCTAACGTCATGCGGATCGGCATAGGCGATCGGATCGATATCTCGGAAGCGAGAAACCATCGCACCGCGCGCAAGTGCGATGAGACCGCGTGCCTGCGTACCGGTGACCCTACTAAAGGTGAGCGGTTGTTTGGCTACTTGTTTGAGATTGATCGTGGCCGATCCCAGGGATCGATCTTGATAGTGGATCTCGCTTACGTGAAGCTCAGCCTTGGTTCGTGAGGGCGTTTTCGGTCCGGGATGCAACACGAAGGGTAGGGACAAGTTGTCGTAAAAGTGTTCTTTGATACGCTGGGCCACCGGCAATAGTTCGAACAGTGAGATGAGGAACGTGCCATCGGCATTGTTATTGCTGCCACGCATCTTTTGAATGCGCTCAATACCATTAAAGTCATAGCTTTCCAGACCCTGCTGCTCGGCGAAAACCGCCATATGCTTTAGCAATTCGTCTAGGCGGTCGTGCTCTTCAAAATTTTCCCAATCCATGTCGAGCTGCTGCGGCCAGTGCCTAGCGAGCCATTTTGCTGTTGGCAGGTAGAAACTGAATGGAATGTCGGTTCCGGCAATACCCGTACCTTTGAGTCGCTTCCGGAATCGCCGCAAATCCTGGCGACGATCGAAATTCTTTGTTATTCGACGACTTAACCGAAGAACACGCGGGCTATCGGGCCAGGCGCGCGCAAATCCAACGAGTTCGTGATACCGCTGGACCTGTGATGGTGTTCGGAACACTCCGGCTTCCATTCTCTTTATAAGCTCAAACCGTTGGCGTTCGAATTCGGCGCCAAATTTGAGGCGAATCGATTCCGCCCGGTCGAGATCGCTTGTTATGCTGGCCATGATGGGGTGCGGGTTGATTGTTGTTGTCGATTCGGGCTTGGAATTAAAGCCGCGTCTACCTCAGATATCTTACCCTACGGCTATTCCACGTTGAACGTGTGGAGGGTATGCTGGCGGCAGGTTGTGCGAAAATGCGAGAACGGCTAGCATAGCTGGGATTCGGCTGTATATATCTGTATAAGAACACTTTTGTCTCCGGGTTAAACGCACCCCAGTCAGGAGGATCATCGCTGCTTTGCGATCCGATTGTGACAACTTGTTCTCAGTCTACGAAAGCTGGGGTAGGGCTTCATGAACGACCCCCAGGTTAGTCCTGCTGCCGACTCCCTAACCAGCGATACGCTAGACACCTTCCCAAAGTTGTTGCTTGAGAGGGCCAAACGCGATAGCGCAAGACCCGCGATCCGCGAAAAAGACTATGGCATCTGGCAAACCTGGACCTGGGGCCAGGTGGAGCAAGAGGTACGTGCTTTAGCCTGTGGTCTCGCAGCCAAAGGATTCGAGCGCGGCGATAAGCTTGCCATCATCGGTGACAATCGGCCACGGCTTTATTGGTCGATGTGCGCTGCTCAGTGTCTCGGTGGAATACCGGTACCCATGTATCAGGACGCAGTAGCGGTAGAGCTTCGATATGTGGTCGAGCATGCCGAAGTACGCTTTGCCATCGCCGAGGATCAAGAGCAGGTGGATAAGCTGTTAGCAATCAAGGACAGCTGTCCCAAGCTGGAGATGATTATCTACGATGATCGGCGAGGGCTGCGCAACTACACGCAGGAGTATTTGTACGATTGCGAAGACATACAGAAGCTGGGACGCGATTTCGACGCTAATCACCCCGGTTTCTTCTTGGATCAGGCCAATACCGGTCGTGGCGGCGATGTCTCGGTTATCCTGTACACCTCAGGTACGACCGGTAACCCAAAAGGCGTCGTTCTGACGTACGACAACGTGGTCATCTCGGCACGCAATGGCATCAAGTTCGACAAGCTGCACCAAGACGACGAAGTGCTGGCGTATCTACCCATGGCTTGGGTGGGCGACCATGTATATTCATATGGTGAGTCTTACGTGGCTGGGTTCTGTGTAAGCTGTCCCGAAAGCAGCGCAACTGTTTTGACGGATCTGCGCGAGATCGGCCCGACATATTTTTTCGCGCCGCCGCGCATCTACGAGAGCATTCTGACTACTGTAATGATCCGCATGGAGGATGCCGGCTGGCTTAAGCGGAAGATGTTTCATTACTTTATGAATGTTGCGCGGGATATAGGCGGGAACATCCTTGATCGCAAGTCGGTGATGTTACGCAAGCGAATACTCTATTGGATCGGCAATTTGCTAGTGTATGGACCGCTGCGCAATACGCTCGGATTCTCCCGTATCCGCGTCGCTTATACGGCAGGTGAGGCCATCGGGTCGGATATCTTCGACTTTTATCGATCACTGGGGATCAACGTGAAACAACTGTATGGCCAGACAGAAGCGGCTGTGTTTGTCACGATGCAGCCAGACGGACAGGTCAAGCCCGACACCGTGGGCACACCGGCCCCGGAGGTAGAGATCAAGATCACCGACAATGGCGAGGTCATGTATCGAAGCCCAGGTGTATTTCAGGAATATTACAAGGATAGTGAAGCCACGGCCGCGACCAAAACTCCCGACGGCTGGGTCCATACTGGTGACGCCGGATTTTTGGATGAGGATGGACACCTCAAGATCATCGACCGTGCTAAGGATGTCGGCAAACTCAATGGTGGCTCAATGTTCGCACCCAAATACGTCGAGAATAAGCTCAAATTCTTTCCGTATATTAAAGAGGCGGTTGCCTTTGGTGATCACCGGGACTACGTGACCGCGTTTCTTAATATCGATCTCGAGGCTGTCGGCAACTGGGCCGAGCGGCGTCATATCCCTTATGCGAGTTACCAAGAGTTGGCTGCGCGTAAGGAGGTATACGACCTTCTGCAAGACTGCGTCGAGAAAGTGAACCACGACCTTGCCCAGGATTCACAGCTAGCATCGTCGCAGATCCAACGTTTTCTCAGCCTGCACAAAGAACTCGATGCCGATGACGGTGAATTAACACGCACACGCAAGGTGCGCCGGGGCTTCATGGCAGACAAGTATGAGAAGCTGATCAACGCGCTGTACTCGAATGACAAGCACTGTGAAATCGAGACCGAAGTGACGTTCGAAGATGGGCGCAAGGGGTCTATCCGTGCCGACCTCGAGATTCGAGACGTATCCCTCAACCCGATAGCGGCCGCCGCCAATTGACAGAGGTTCACGGTGGTGACCGCTAGGGAATTCAACCACGTCCTGCTCGATGTCGAAGACGTTAGTCTTTCTTTTGGTGGTGTAACGGCGTTGGAGAACGTCAGTTTCGATGTCCGTCAGCGTGAGATCCGCGCCATTATTGGTCCGAACGGGGCGGGCAAAAGTTCAATGCTCAATGTAATCAACGGCTTCTACCATCCACAGGCAGGCACGATTACCTACAAGGGTAATGCCCGCAAGCAGGTGAAAACCCATGAAGCGGCGGCGCAAGGCATCGCCCGCACTTTCCAAAACATCGCGCTTTTCAAGAGTATGACGACGCTCGACAACATCATGACCGGGCGCAATCTTAAGATGCGAAAGAACTTTTTGCTGCAGGTGTTTTATCTCGGGCCAGCGCGCAGGGAAGAGATGGAGCATCGGCAGGCGGCCGAACGGGTCATCGATTTTCTTGAGATTCAGGCCATTCGAAAGACACCGGTTGGGCAACTCCCCTATGGTTTGCAAAAGCGAGTCGAGCTTGGGCGCGCGCTGGCAGCGGAACCAGAGCTGTTGCTGCTCGATGAGCCCATGGCAGGTATGAACACAGAGGAAAAAGAAGACATGTGTCGCTTCATCCTCGACGTTAACGACGAGTTCGGCACCACTATTGTCCTGATCGAGCATGACATGAGCGTTGTCATGGATATCTCAGATCGTGTGGTGGTGTTGGACTACGGTCGAAAAATTGCAGATGGCACGCCCGACGAAGTCCGCACCAAGCCGGAAGTAATCGACGCCTATCTGGGTGTGGCTCACTAGGCGAGTAAGAATGCCACAAATCATAAAGTAGTAACGATGGACATCCTATATGCAGTTTTTGCGGCGCCTTTCGTAGACATGTGGGGTTACCCGGTGTTTTTCGCGGAAGTCGTAATCACCGGTGTGTTGACGGGAATCATGTATTCTCTTGTCGCGCTGGGGTTTGTGTTGATCTTCAAGGCATCCGGTGTGTTCAACTTTGCTCAGGGCGCGATGGTATTGTTCGCCGCCTTAACCCTGGTTGGTTTGATGGAACATGGGGTGCCGGTATGGCTCGCACTTGCCTTGACTATGGTCGTTATGGTCGCGCTTGCCTTTGCCGTCGAGCGGCTGATGTTGCGACCTCTGGTGAATCAGCCACATATCATCTTGTTTATGGCGACTATCGGATTGACATTCTTCCTTGAAGGATTTGGTGAGCTTCTATGGGGTAGTAATGTCAAGAAACTGGATGTCGGTATCCCTAACGAATCTTTCGAAGTCGGCGGTGTTTTACTAAATCAGTTTGATCTGTTTGCCGCGGTAATGGCGGCGCTGCTGGTCGGGGTGCTGGCGGTCTTCTTTCACCAGACAACGATCGGCCGGGCGCTACGCGCTGTGGCCGATGACCATCAGGCGGCGATGTCGGTCGGCATCCCCTTGAAGACCATCTGGGTGGTGGTGTGGTCGGTCGCCGGCATCGTCGCTATGGTGGCGGGCATTGTGTGGGGCGCTAGGAGCGGCGTGCAGTTTTCTTTATCACTAATTGCCCTCAAAGCCCTCCCGGTTTTGATTCTCGGTGGCTTTACATCGGTACCCGGCGCCATTATCGGTGGGTTGATCATCGGGGTGGGCGAGAAGATTGCAGAAATTTACTGGGGACCGCTGGTCGGGGGGGCCATCGAGAACTGGTTTGCCTACATGCTTGCGCTCGTGTTCCTACTGTTCCGGCCGCAAGGGTTGTTTGGAGAGAGAATTATCGAACGAGTATGAATTCGTAAACCGTGAGTCGTTAACCATGAATGGTAAAAAAGTAGTAAGTCTCAAGCATAGAATAGCGAGGGTGTTTTACTTGCCGATATACTTCGCTTGCGACTCGCAACCTGATTATTGCTCGTGCGTTGATGAACTTGGTCACGACTTACGTCTCACGACTAACGACTAACGAAATTATGTTCTATCGTGAAGCCGGCCAGTTTAAAACCAGCTACATCGCTGATCAGGCGATCCTGCCGATTATCCAGGATCGCTGGTTCGTTGGGGCGGTACTCATTTTTGCTTACCTGATTGTGCCGTTCGTCTTCAGCGAATACTGGCTGCAGGCGATACTGATACCGTTTCTCGTTTTCTCGATGGCGGCGATCGGCCTCAATCTACTGACCGGTTATGCCGGACAGCTAAGCCTTGGCACCGGCGGCTTCATGGCCGTCGGCGCGTACGCCACCTATAAGCTGGTGACGATGTTTCCTGATATGAACGTCATCGTGGCGTTTCTGCTCTCCGGGCTCATCGCCGCGGGTGTCGGTCTTGTGTTCGGTATTCCGAGCCTTCGCATCAAAGGTTTCTATTTGGCGGTGGCAACGCTGGCAGCGCAATTCTTTCTGAGCTGGATGTTCAATAAGGTACCTTGGTTTTACAACTACAACCCATCCGGTACTATTACTGCGCCACCACGCATGATGGCCGGCATCATGGTCACCGGTCCCGAGGCGACGGCGGAGACCCGGTATCTGCTTGCTCTCATACTCGTAACAATATTGGCGCTGGCGGCCAAGAACCTCGTGCGCGGGCGCATCGGCCGCGCGTGGATGGCCGTTCGCGACATGGACATCGCCGCCGAGATCATCGGCATCCGCCCCTTTCCAACCAAGCTGCTGGCGTTCGCGATCTCATCGTTCTACTGCGGAGTCGCGGGCGCGATGACACTATTTCTGTGGCTAGGCAGCGCGGAGA
>LXTK01000045.1 GCA_001643475.1 Proteobacteria bacterium SPGG2
ACTCCCGGCTATCTACGAGCCGGAAATCGGGCGGTCGACTAGCTCCAACTCAAGGGCAAGGGAAACAAGAGACCCGTGAATAGGATTATCTTCAACGAGGCTGCGATCGTGAACATCATGAGCAGGGGGCGTAACCCGAGGGGACGGATATACCAGGACCTGCCGCCGGAGCCGTTTTCAGGTGAGGACATGGATTCCTCCTTGGTCAAGGGTTCTGGGATATGTACGGACCAGAGGGATCAGTTATCGCGGGGTGTAGTGGACCCACCGTTGCGCGGGGCTTACCTCGACCGGTATACCCCCTGACGGGTGACTCCGTATACTCCCGGCTATCGAAGACCCGGAATCGAGGAGGTAGGGATGGATCTCGGAATAGACCCCAGCCTCGCGCACCCGCCGAGCGATCAACTGCGTGTATTGGGAACCAAAATCGAGTATGAGAATTCGCTGCGAATGTGGATCTAACATAGGGGTTGGGCCCGTGCGCGCAAGACAAAGCTCTCAACTAAGGGCTTACCGACCGCTACAGAACTACGCAAGGTTAACCGTCCGCATCTCCCACTAATGCGTCACGTTGATAGTTTGGCGCGTCTCGTGTGACCATCACATCATGCACATGGCCCTCGCGCACACCCGCATTAGTCACCCTGACAAACTGAGCCTGACGAAGATGGTTAAGGTCGGGACAACCTGTATAACCCATACTTGCGCGCAGACCACCCATAAGTTGATGTATGATATTGACCATCGAGCCTTTGTAGGGTACGCGCCCCTCTACGCCTTCGGGTACTAGTTTCGGTGTGCTGTCGGTGCCCTCCTGAAAATATCGATCGCTAGAGCCCTCACCCATAGCGCCTAGCGAACCCATGCCGCGGTAGGTCTTATACGAACGTCCCTGGTACAGTTCGACCTCACCCGGCGTCTCATCGGCCCCTGCCAACAGGCTGCCAACCATAACCGTATGAGCGCCGGCGGCCATTGCTTTCGCGATATCGCCGGAAAAGCGAATGCCGCCGTCGGCAATAATCGATGTCGGTGTGCCGGCAAGCGCCTGGGCCACGTTGGCGATAGCCGTAATTTGTGGCATGCCGACCCCAGCTACCATACGCGTGGTGCATATGGAACCCGGTCCGATACCGACCTTTACGGCATCGGCGCCGGCATCGACTAGGGCCTTAGCCCCAGTAGCCGTGGCGATATTGCCACCGACCACCTGTACACCCGGAAACTGCCGTTTGACCCAGCGGACACGATCGATCACCGCCTGCGAGTGTCCGTGGGCGGTGTCAACAACAATGACATCAACCGCCGCCTCCACCAGCGCCTCTACCCGCTGTTCGGTATCTCGGCCAACCCCGACTGCGGCGCTCACTCGTAGCCGGGCATTATCATCCTTGACAGCGTTTGGATGCTCAGTGGCCTTTTGAATATCCTTAACCGTGATCAAGCCCTTGAGCCCAAAATCACGATCAACCACCAATACCTTCTCGATACGATGCTGATGTAGCAAGCGCATCACCTCTTCACGATTGGCACCTTCTGTTACCGTTACCAAACGTTCCTTCGGCGTCATTACCTGGCTTACGGGATCGTCATAGCGTGTCTCGAAGCGAAGGTCTCGGTTGGTAACAATACCGACCAGACTACCGCCCTCGGTAACAGGGACACCGGAAATTCGATTGGCACGCGTTAATTCCAACACTTCGCGAATTGTCGTATTGGATGACACCATTATCGGATCCGTGATAACCCCGCTCTCGGATTTCTTCACCTTGCGTACTTCATCCGCCTGGCGGGTCGGGTTCATATTCTTGTGGATAACACCCAGGCCACCTTCCTGAGCAAGACAGATCGCCGCGGCAGATTCGGTGACCGTGTCCATCGCCGCCGATAGTAGCGGGATGTTAAGTCCGATCGCGTGCGTAAGGGGGGTATCTAGAGCACAGGTGAGGTGTGCGCTATTCCGCACGCAACTACGCAGACTTGAAACAACACCTAACAATGGCACGCAGGTCCTAGTCCGGGCGCGCGTGAGCCTTTACGAAGGACGCGGGGAATTCCAATTGATCGTGGAGGAGCTTGAGGAAGCGGGCGAAGGTGCGCTTAGGCGGGCCCTGGAAGCATTGAAACGACGTCTCGCCGATGACGGTCTGTTCGACTTGGCGCACAAAAAACCGCTCCCGTCACTACCTAAGCGTATCGGCATCATCACCTCACCCACCGGCGCCGTCCTTCATGACGTGGTGACCACACTACGACGGCGTTTCCCCGCAATTCCTGTTCTGCTTTATCCCATACCGGTGCAGGGCAGCGATGCGGCGAACGAGATTGTGGCGGCGATAAATCTCGCGTCGGCCCGCCATGATTGCGACGCGCTCATACTCACACGCGGTGGAGGATCGCTTGAAGATTTGTGGGCCTTCAATGAGGAAACGGTAGCGCGCGCAATCTATGCTTGCCGGGTTCCAGTCGTCTGCGGAGTCGGCCATGAGATAGACATTACTATCGCCGATCTAGTTGCGGACGTGCGCGCACCCACACCAACCGCCGCGGCAGAGTTATTGAGCCCGGACCAAAACGAATGGGCCGGCCACTACCGAGAGCAGGAAAGGCGTTTGCTGAGAGCAATGCAAGAAACGCTCTCTGGCAAGCAGCAAAAACTCGACTGGCTTAACGCACGCCTAGTACATCCACGCCAACGTATCATCTTGCTAGCGGAGCGTTTGCACAATCTGAGGAGACGCCTGCGTTCAGCCACCGTTTCTCACATTCAGGCTGTGTCCACACGCCTCGCTGGACTACGTGCACGCCTCAGTCAGGTTTCACCTGCGGCACGGGTCGGACAGTTCACACAACGATGCACGGACCTCGACCGTAGATTTCATCTTGGTATCGATAACACCATTAAGCGTCATCGACAGAGGCTCGCCGCCGCCGTTCAAAACCTAAGCGCCCTAAGTCCGCTAGCAACCCTTGAGCC
>LXTK01000023.1 GCA_001643475.1 Proteobacteria bacterium SPGG2
GCGACGGACAACATCCGTCGTTACATGAGTGGGGTCGCGAAGCTATCGGTGCCGCTGGTGGTCGATATCGGGGTGGGCCGCAACTGGGGCGAGGCGCATTGATAATATCATAATAATCAGTATCTTATAGAGAAAACTGAACTTTCTACTTGTACCCGGGTCTATTAAAATAGGCGATCTGCGGGTCGTCCTACCCGCTCCTCCTCCCTGAGCGGGTAACTCCTGGAATGTCTCCTTAGATCGTTTCCAGGAATCGTTACGCCCCGGGTTTTCTCCCCTTGTCTCCGGGGCGGTTTTTTTGGCCACTGTTCAAACCGAGCCAATCTACCATCAAGGCTTGCACCTGCTCGACGCCCTGGCGTTTAGTTGACGAGAACAATTGTACCGACACATGTGGACCGAATTCTTGCAACGCTGCTTCAATCTCTTGCAACGTCGCCGCCGCGCGTCCGCGTGAAAACTTGTCGCATTTGGTTAGCAGTACGTGCACAGGCATCGCCGTTTGTTGGCACCATTGTAGAAATTGCGAATCATCCGCGCGCAAGGGACGGCGCACATCCATAACGAACACGAGACCACGCAATGACCGGCGTTCCTCTAAGTAGCGATTGAGTAGACGCTGCCATCGCCGTTTAACCGTATCGGGAACGCGTGCATAACCGAACCCAGGCAGATCTACGATGCGATGTTGGTCATCCAACACAAACGTGTTTATTTCTTGGGTTCGTCCTGGGGTCTTACTCGTGCGTGCAAGCCCCTTGCGCCCGGTGATGGTATTGATGGCGCTCGATTTACCGGCGTTGGAACGTCCAGCGAATGCGATCTCTGAACCTTGATCTGAGGGTAGCTGCGACATCGACGTTGCACCCTTGCCGAAACGCACGTTGACGAGCGGATTCTTCACTGGCTTATAACTGAAAATTGACCGGGGGCTGGGCTGTTGGTATATAACATCGTCGCTAAGGATTTATACGCCCGCGGTTGATGCCAGACTTTCGATCGTCGGCAGGCGTCTTGGTTTTGTAATTCCGTATTATGATAGATGGGTGGTATTTTACCGCGTATCGGGGTAATGGCCCGGGCGCCTGGAGAGAAAAACATGGCGAAGAGATCGTTAACCCTGGCGGTGGTTTTTTGGCTACTAACAGGGGTGGGGGGCGTGCACGCGGCGGGTGATATGGAGGCCGGAAAGGCCAAATCGGCGGCCTGCCTGGCCTGTCACGGCGCTGATGGTAACAGTATCAATCCCGAGTGGCCCAGTCTCGCGGGCCAGATGCAGGAGTACCTCGTCAAGCAACTCCAGGATTTCAAATCGGGCGCCCGCAAGAATGCAATCATGGCGGGTATGGTGGCGCCACTGTTGCAGCAGGATATGGAGGACTTGGCGGTGTATTTCGCCAGTCAGGTCCTCAAAGTAAGTGCCTCGGCTGATATGGAGAAGGCACAGGAAGGTCAGCGACTGTACCGCGGCGGTAATGCACAGACGCTGGTTTCGGCCTGCATGAGTTGCCATGGGCCCTCAGGACAGGGGATTCCGCCACGTTTCCCGAGAGTATCTGGTCAGCACGCGGTATACAGCGAAAGCCAGCTACTGGCGTTTAAGGCAGGCAAGCGCAGCAACGACAACGAGATCATGACCCGGATCGCCTTTCGCATGTCAGAGAGCGAGATCAAGGCGGTGGCGCATTACATGTCAGGCCTGAAATGACGCTGGATCCGCGGGCCTTGGCCCGCGACGCCTAGGACCGCTCATCCCCTAGAGTTGTACCCCAGGGTGCCGCTTGTCGGCTGCCCCTGATCGTCGTGCTGTCCCTCAACGTCTATATTTTGACCCTCGGTTGATGTCCCGTCCTGGACGATTAGTTAATATCTTTCAAATACTTATGGCGTTTTTGCAATCATGGCACGGGAATTGCCTTTACCTTGGGGGAGAGAAGTAAAGCAGCGTCACATTAGCGACGCGTTTAGGAAGAGGAAATATCTATGCTTAGTCACATCGTCAATTTGGTGAGTGGATACGAAACAGACAACGGTAACCGGCCGAATCTGGTGTACATGAATGAGACCCATTACACCTATCTGCGCCAGGAGTTGCCAGGGGTGCGCGACCACAACGATGTTGTCGCCATACTTGGTATCGATATTGCCTTGAGCGAAGTGGCTGTCCGTCCGCATGTTGCCACCGTGCGGTATACAGAAGAAAACATTCTGGTCAGCTGAGACGAATTCTATTGTTAGATTAGCGTGTGGGGCGCACGCAAGGGCCGGGTAAGATCCCGGCCCGTTTTTTATTTGGTGTTTGCGAATGCCTTAGCCGCAGCCGCGGTTGTCGCTGCCATGGTCTCGTCGGTGTGGGCGGCAGACAAAAATCCGGCTTCAAACGCAGATGGGGCCAGATACACGCCCTCCGCCAGCATGCCGTGGAAAAAGCGCTTAAAACGCTCCGCATCGCAGGCCATCACCTCATCGAATCGCGTGATCAGTGACTTGTCGGTGAAAAAGACACCAAACATGCCGCCCACTGATTGTGTCGTCAAAGCAACCCCAGCCTTATTCGCAGCCGCCCGCAGCCCGTCCGTCAGCGCTGTTGTTTTGGCGCCTAGTTGCTCGTAGAAGCCGGGGGCACAGACCTCCTTAAGGGTGGCCAAGCCGGCGGCCATAGCGATGGGGTTGCCGGACAGCGTGCCTGCCTGATACACCGGACCGTCGGGGGCGATGTGATCCATGATCTCGGCGCGCCCACCAAAGGCCCCGACCGGCATGCCACCACCCACGACTTTGCCAAGCGTGGTCAGGTCAGGGGTGACGCCGAACAAGCTCTGGGCCCCGTTTAGGGCTACCCGGAAACCGGTCATGACTTCATCGAAGATCAATAGGCTACCACTTTCGTCGCAGAGCTGACGCAGCGCTTGTAAGAAGCCATCCACCGGCGGTACGCAGTTCATATTGCCCGCTACTGGTTCCACGATGACGCAGGCTATCTTGTCACCGATGTCCGCAAACACACGCTGTGCCTGATCGGGATTGTTGTACTCCAGGACTACCGTGTGGCTGACGAAATCGGCGGGTACGCCCAGCGAAGTCGGCACCCCTAGGGTTAGGGCGCCGGAGCCGGCCTTTACTAGCAGTGAGTCGGAGTGGCCATGGTAGCAACCCTCGAATTTAACGATGGTGTCGCGACCGGTGACACCGCGTGCCAGCCGTATGGCGCTCATGGTGGCCTCGGTGCCAGAATTCACCATCCGCACTTTCTCGATCGATGGCATGAGACTGCAGATCAGATCGGCCAGTTCGACTTCGAGCCGCGTCGGTGCCCCGAAACCTAGCCCGCGCTCGGCGTATTTCTTGACTGCCTCGATCACGTTTGGATGGGCGTGCCCCAAGATCATTGGCCCCCACGAGCAGACGTAGTCGATGTACTTCTTTCCATCTTCATCCCAAAGATAAGGGCCCTGCCCCCGACTGAAAAACACCGGTTCACCACCCACCGCCCTAAACGCGCGCACCGGAGAATTCACACCGCCGGGGATATGTTGGCAGGCCTTCTTAAATAATGAGCTTGAAGTATTGGTCATCGTTGTTCCTGTGAGCATGAGGACTACGGTCGACTGAAAAGCAGGGCATAGCGATAGGCCGCCTGACGAATATCGGCCTGCTTGAACACGCCTTGTATAACGGCCAGGCTATCGGCGCCGGCGTTGATTAAGGTGGCACCATTTTCGGGTGTGATACCGCCGATCGCAACCACAGGTATATTGAGCTGCTGTTTGGCAGTTCGTAGCAGTTGAGGCAGTGCTCGTACCGCTTTGGGTTTGGTCGTCGAGCGATAGAAGCTGCCAAACGCGACATAGTTAGCCCCCTCGGCCTCCGCCGCCAGGGCCAGCTCGAGCTGGTTGTAGCACGATATGCCGATAATTGCCTGCGACCCTAGGCGTCTTCGGGTCTTGGTCAATGACGGGTCGGTATGGCCCAGGTGGACGCCGGCGGCGCCGACATCCGCCGCGAGCTCGGGATCATCGTTGACGATCAGTGGCACGCGATGGTTTTCGCATAGACGGGCGAGCGCGGTTGCCTGGCGCAGGCGCGATTCGCGATCTCCCACCTTGTCGCGGTATTGAATGACGTGAGCACCGCCAGCGATGGCCAGCGCCACGCTATCGATCAAACGCGCGGCATCGATCAAGCTGGTGTCTGCAATGACGTACAAACCGGCCAGTGTGGCGTTAGTCGTCATGGAAGCGGTTATTTTTGCGAGCCCAATAGAGGCGATCGGGCAGAAATTGGCCCATGCCAGGGCGGTAACCCTGCTTAAGACTCTGCCAAGTGTAGTCAAGCGCCTTGGCGACCGCGCTGACGGTATCCAATCCATGCGCGAGACCGGCAGCGCAGGCGGCGGCGACCGTACAGCCGGACCCGTGGTAGTTGTGCTCCAGTCGTTCACACTCGAAGGTTTCGAGCAGTCGCATGTGGCCATACAGGCGGTTAATCACGTTTGATGTGACATCGTGGGTGCCTGTGATGAGGACATATTCGCAGCCCAGCGACATCAACGCCTGTGCGCACGCAGCCGGCGTATCGGCGTCGGGGGCGAGGTTTCGGGCTTCCAAGGTGTTCGGGGTCGCCAGGGTTGCGCGTGGGAGTAAGACTGTGCGCATTGTATCGTCTAGCGAATCCTCCGCCAAGGGATTACCGATCCCGGCGGCCTGCACCGGATCCACCACCAGCGGGATGCGCGGATAGTCATCGAGGATGCTAGCGACCGCACTCAAGGTCGTTTTGTTGCCAAGCATGCCGGTTTTGGCGGCGGCTACCGGCATGTCTTCCAATACCGCACGTGCCTGTGCGATGACGAGTTCGGTTTCTACCGACTCGAATTGCTTAACGCCCACTGTGTCTTGAGCGGTGACCGCGGTAATCACCGGCGCCGCATGACAACCCATGCTAACGATGGCCTCGATATCAGCTTGCACGCCAGCCCCACCGGTGGGGTCACTGCCGGCAAACACCAAGACGACGGGCGGGCTGTGGGTGCTCACTAGTCTCTAAGGGCGCCCAGTACGCAGTCTTTGAGCGCTTCGATTAGGAGAGGGTTATCGTTCAAGGCAGGTACGACACGATAATGCGCGACCCCTTGTTGTTTGGCTAGCTCCGCGTACTGAATGCCGAGTTCGTACAAGGTTTCAACATGGTCCGATACAAACGCAATGGGATATACGAGTATCTGTTCTGTACCGGCCTGCGCCTTTGCTTTTATGACGTCTTCGGTATAAGGCTTTAGCCACGCTAGTGGCCCGACACGACTCTGAAAGCATAGGCTGGTATTGGGCCAATCGAGCGTATCTGCTATGGCCTCATAGGTAGCCACAATATGCTCGGCATAGGGATCGCCACCGTCAACGATTTTCTGTGGCAACCCGTGTGCCGAGAACAACAGTTCGATGTTACACGGATCCGGATCGGGCAGTTTTTTGGCCTCATTCTGAATTGCTTCGACAATTGCTCGCTGGTAGTTGTCCGACTCATACCAGTGTTCGATGTAAACAGTCTCCGGCCGATAGAGTTGTCTCGTGCACTGGCGCATGAACTCATTGTAGGAGCTACCACTTGTGGTCGAGGAATACTGAGGGTACAGCGGCAACAACACCAACTGGGCATAAGACTTTTGCTTCAGTTCGGCGACCACTTCTTCCGTAAGTGGGTGCCAGTAGCGCATGCACACATAAACGTCATATGCGCCTTCTTCCGCCAATGCCAATTGCAAGGCGATGGCCTGGCTGCGCGTGTTTTCTAGCAGGGGCGATTCGCCGCCGATCGCCGCGTAGCCCTTACGCGCCTCCGGGGCACGACGCCTAGAAAGCATGTACGCGCACAGTTTTTGGGTGACGAAGCCTAACGGGAACTTGAAGATATCGGGATCGGCAAACAGATTAAAAAGAAACGGTCGCACCGAATCCAAGGAATCGGGCCCCCCGAGATTAAATAGGACGATAGCAGTTCGTTCGCTCATTCAGTCACGAGCATTACTGATGACAGTACTAGCTCTAGAGATTCTACCTTCCGCACAGACCCATTTCACGGATGTAGTGAAAAATGCGACAATCTTTGGCAAGCAAGACCCAGGTACAGAATTTCGACGGAAAGCAATGTATCACCGATGTTATGAAGACTTATATGTGTGTTGTGTGTGGCTTCGTCTATGACGAAGAGCAAGGCCTACCCGATCAGAACATCGCGCCCGGCACGCGCTGGGAGGATATTCCCGACACCTGGACCTGCCCGGATTGTGGTGCCAGCAAGGAGGAGTTTGAGCTCATAGAGATTTGAGCCGCAGTATCCCTGTCGTCAGAAGCGTTCCATCAGATCGATCCCTATCACATGCGTTCGGCTCGAGTACTCCCCCTCGAATACACTGGTATCACCTAGAGGAGCAAGATCATCCTGTTTGCTTTCACTAACATCTCGCCGCTTTCCACCTATGAATTGATAAGCGAAGTCCAGACGCAGGCCATTCTTTAGTGCGAAACTGCCGCCTAATCCCAAGCGTATCTTCCTAAGCATATTGACATTGGGCGAAACATCGATGTTCGCAGTCGGGCTTGGATCATAACCTAACCCGCGTGTAACGTCAGGCGCGGGCTGTAACGCCACTTTAATCCCCACCTAACCGACAGCGTGTCGTCGTTGTCGCAAGTGTTGCGACCAGCATTAGCGATGGTCTCATTTGACCGTATGATTGCAAGCTCGTCGACATAAGGCCAGCCGATCCAGTCTAAGTCGAACTCCCACCACAGATTCGGCCGCAGTGGCACCGCAATCCCGGCCTGCAATCGATCAGGCAAGAGAAAATCCACTTTCACATCGCCAGCGACCAAGGTGGTGGCGGCCGGATGGATATCCTTCAACTATCCTTCGACTTTTGTATTTGTTCGCGTCGTGTAGGCAGCCGCAATGATGAGCTTGTCACTTTTGTATCGCACACCGAGTTGTGCACCGACTGTCGTACCAGTACCATCGGCGGTGGACGGTTCGAAGAAGGCCGATCGTTTTGGTGCGACGTTGGTGTTCGCCTGCAAGTACAGGCATGAGGCGAGACGATGGCCTCGGCCATCGCCGGCGCGATTTTCGCTTACCGCACCCTTCCCAACCTCGAACCACTTGATCCCCGCTCCGATCCGTCTCCTCGCGAGAACGTCTTATAGTCTGTGTTAGTCCACTTATTCGCGCTTTTTGTTAGGTCCTGACAATCCATGCCGCTGCAATTTGTAGTGCAGCGTATTTGGCCGCAGCCCGAGCAGGCGCGCCGTTTTCGACTTATTACCATCGCAGCGTTCGAGAGTTTGCACGATCAGACGCGCCTCGAACTCAGATACGTGCTCATCCAAGGATTTGTTTGTGACCTCGTAATCGAGATCTGCCATCTCGGGGGGACGTTCTTGCTTCGATTGCAGTCGTCGGAAGACCGAGGCCTTTAACGCGCTTACGCTAACCGGAAACTCCTCGGCCATGAGTTCGTCGACTTCGGTTTGGCGTAAATAATTTTCACTACCTGTTTGTAGATTGAATTGCAGCGTGTAGTAGTGAACCAGCGGTTGTATGTCAGCCTTTCGTTCACACATGTTTGGTATGTCGAGAAGCAACGGGCCACACTTTTGGTTGATAGCCCGCACTCGATCCGCGATGTCCCTGGCATCACCGCTGCATGCGGCAATCACACGCGTTTCATCCTCCTGCGTTATCGTTGCAAGTAACTTGCTGCGGGCAACGCCAGACGCCGCAGAAAGATCATCGATCATCAGCGTCCCGCTTTTGCAATCATCGAGCGACAAAGCAAAATCGTCGCCGTGGTTGGCCGTCTGTTCCAACTCGGAGACCCTCAATATCTTGAGCCTACCTCGTTGGTTGCTGGCCTCGTACATGTAGCTTGCAAGCGCAGCCGCCTGTTGAATGTCGGTGGTTGAAATGAGAACGGGCTCCATGAGGCCGGCAAGCCGGCGCGCCTCGGCCAGGACATGCGAAAACGCCTGACTACGGGCGACCAATGGACAATTCGGGTCGTGAACAGCGAAAACTGCCTTACGTAACTCAGCCATTGCATAGACCGTTCGTACTAAGGCCTCTTCCGTGATTTCCCTTGGCATTAGCTGAATCAGTGAACCGAGCAACTGCTTTTTGTGCTTGAAAGCAAACTCGCTCGCCCCCGACCCGTATAGCAGGATCGCCACCCGGCCACGGTTTTCGGTGGCTAGTTTCAAAAACTTGTTCTCTGCGGCCGATGTGCCGCGCTCAACCTGCGCAACCAAGACGTCGGGTAGGCTTTTGCGTCTGAAACCAATCGAATCCGGTCCCACAAAATGGGCTGTTTGTGGAAAGTGTTGGCGCAAGCGGCGCGCCATCGGTTTGTCGCGTGCGAGCAGAGTGACGGTAGCCGCGAGCGCCCCGGCCGAGGTCTCCGCTCGTCTACGTCCCAAGCTATCCGCCCGTTGCTCTTTGAGTAGACACATGTTTTCGCGGCGCAGCGTTTCAACGTCACGTTGCAAGGGTGCAAGCCTGCTTTCGGTTTTCTCGACCTGACGTTGCATTAAGCGCATTTGCTTATTCGCCTCTGCCAGTTGCGCGCGCATGGTTAAGAGTTTGTCCAGAAACAGGTCTGCCATCTTGTCGAACAGTTCCTCGACAAGCCGGAAGTCGAGCGGTGTGTAGACGTGTTCGCTGAAGGAATCGCCGAGCAAAAGCCAACCTGATGCGTTTCGACTATGCGGATAGAACGGAACAGCCGCCGCGACACCGTAACGCTTCATCACCATATAGGCCTCAGGATAAACGTCCTTAATTTCGTTTGTGACGATGATACTTTTTGCTTCGAATAGCGCTTCTTGCGGAATCCGAATCATGCAGTCTTGCGCACCGGCCGCAGCCACTACTGTTGCTTTGCTGTCTACGAGCGCGACTGGACATCCTAAAGTACGGGCTAGCTGGCTGACCGCTTCGTTGACGGAAGGAAGGTTGGCAATCTCGGCGATCATATCCCGGATGCGACGATAGAATGCGGCCTTACGTTGCCTGACCTTTGACCAGGGAATATAAAATTGAATATCGAAAAGCCGATGCTGGTGGATAGCATATGCCGTTGCAGTGAGAAAAAATGTTACAGCCACGGGTAACAATACTGTGGCATTTATCGGGATCATGGTGCTGTCGGTAGCGTTGATATACCTCACCCCGAAATGTCCCAGGATTACTACAGCCAGCACTACAAAAAGGTACGGCAGCAAGCCGATTAGCACGAATTTGTTTCTTAGTCTCCAAGATGCAGTCTCTTGTTTCATGCTCCCATAGGCCAGAACAAATGGAACGGCAACCAAATAACCCACCGCGTAGATTTCAAATAAGAAATAGTATGGCCCCGGTATTTTGGTGATTGTGTATTCGAGGGGCTCGAACCCGGCGACGAGGGCTGTCGTGAAACAGAGCATTAGCCCGAGTAATATCGCAGGCGCGTAAAGCAGGATCCGAAACAGGAGTCGAATGTCTCGGTTGCCGAAGCCCAAAGCGAGGGCCAGCGCCAAGTGGAGCAGCAGCGCGATTGCCGCAATGCTTGCGCCGTAGTAGATAAAACCATAAATCTCGGAGGCAGACCCGTGTTTGGCTATCGCGTTAAGGCCAGAACCTTCTGCCAAATTTTGTATAGAGAGGGCGAAAAGCAAAGACAAATAAAGGCGGGTCTCAAGCGTTCGGACCTGCGAAAGTCTTGCGTAGACAAATAGGATGCCTTTAGCAATAAGTGCTACGAGGGCAGGAATGGTGACGGCGGCTAGTCCCATGGCTCAGCTAAGACACTCGAGCACTGTAGGGAAGACAATGGTCACCCCAGCCATCTGCGGCAAAGGGTGGCCAATAGGCTAGCGTTAACGAAGCATTTATGTAAAGGTCACGCAGCATCCCACATGAGACCCGCTTGACTAGCGCAGATCCCACTGCGAGTTCCGGACATATAAATCTTTGTGCCGGACTGCACCCGTCCCTGTTGACGCGCCATGTGCAGTGTGTAAGGAATGGTGGCTGATATGGTGTTTGCCATCGTCTCCACCGTGTTTGGTATTCTCTCCTCCACCGCCGGGCTAATCGCCCTATGAAACTTCAGGGCCTTGCGCCCAACCTGATGCGGAAGGTACAGGGAGATGTCCTCCGATGTCTAGCCGAGCTTTCCGGTAGACCGCAAAAACATATCACGGACTAGTTTAGCTGTCTCGGCAACAATGGCCGTCATGTCTGTCTCCAGCGCCGTTTTTAGGTCGTCCAGACGCATAGGCGATAGTGCTTGCCTGAGATCCAACCATGATTCCCCGAAAACCGCTGTCGGGATCCATCTTAGGCCCCATAATGGGGGCGGCGCCCGCATCCCCTCGCGTTAGGCCAGCCGCTATGTTCATGAAGGCATCTCTATCGTGCGAGTTCAGTAGCACTTTGTCCGCGTTAATCGTATTCGGAATTCTTGTAAGCGGCGGCAACAGCTAGATCGGAGGGATTACCACTCCTCGGGCGGCACCCGCCTTTCCTTGATCCCCATTACGCTGTCAAGCCAGTCGGTTGGAACGCCAAAGCGGTTCTCACTGTCTATGTACTCCATGATTTCGCGTGATTTTACAAGTCTGTTGAGGGCGATAGACACCTACGCCCAGAACACGAGAATGTCCTTGTGTAAACATGATTGGTCCTCTTGGTTGAGGTCTAATTGAAAAAATGACGCACCGACCAAGGGTGTTGCGAAGCAATGCCGCGATGGCTCGAAATGCCTGGGGCGTGGCCGAATCGGCGTAGGGTGATCGCTCTTCGTGCGTCGATAGTGTCAACGCCCGGACGATGGCGTCAACATAGTAAGATATGTCATTCAAATTCTTGATAAAATTTTTTAGTCGGCGCCTCTTTTAATTTGAAATCAATGATTTGTGTGATTGAAGTGAAGGTTCTTGATTGTACCTATAGCCTTCGGATTGCGCTCATTTCGTCTTAATTACACCAGCCGAAACTCCTTGGCCATGGGGCCTTCTAATCTAAAGTTGGTAAAATTCCCCGATCGAGCCCGTTAGTGGCGGTAAGCACCGGGTCTGAGGTGGTGCGGAGGACGCTATGAATCTTTTACTCTGGATTGCTATTGGTTTCGTGAGTGCGTGGCTATTGGCCTATCTGGCGGCACCGCTCTATTTATGGACTATCGCGGTGGCACTAGTGGTGGCGGCATATGGCTTCCTGCACGGCGTTTCTGTGGGTTACGGCGTTATCGCTGTGTTATTGGCGCTGTTGGCCATCGCGCTTAATGTCCCCTTAATTCGTCGCAAATTGGTCAGTGACCGCTTGCTAGAGATCTTTCGCGAAATAATGCCGACCATGTCGGCGACTGAACGTGAGGCCATGGACGCGGGAACCGTGTGGTGGGATGCGGACCTCTTTAGTGGCCGCCCATCTTGGAAGAAGCTACTGGCGGTACCCGCGCCCAAGCTTTCTGATGAAGAACAAGCGTTTATCGACGGGCCGACGGAAGAGCTGTGCCATCTCACCGACGATTGGCAGATCACTCATGAGTTGCAAGATCTACCCCCTGAGGTGTGGCGTTTTATTCGCGAACAAGGATTCCTCGGGATGATCATCCCGAAACAATACGGCGGCCTTGGATTCTCAGCCCTGGCCCACTCGGACGTGGTGGTAAAGCTCGCCAGCCGTAGTATCGCGGTGGCCAGTACGGTCATGGTGCCCAACTCACTGGGTCCGGCGGAGCTGCTGTTGCACTACGGTACCGAGGAGCAAAAGGACCACTATCTACCGCGTCTGGCATGCGGGCAGGAGATCCCTTGTTTCGCTTTAACCAGCCCCGAGGCCGGCAGCGACGCCAGCGCCATGCCCGACAAGGGTGTTGTGTGCAAAGGTGATTTTGACGACAGGCCTGACGTGCTTGGAATCCGCTTAAACTGGCAAAAGCGTTACATCACCCTGGGACCGGTTGCTACCGTGCTGGGCCTTGCCTTTAGGCTTTACGACCCGGAACATTTGCTCGGTGAGCAAGAGGATCTCGGCATTACGGCGGCGCTAATTCCAACCGATACCCCTGGCATCACCATCGGTAGGCGCCACGATCCCCTAGGGATTCCGTTCCAAAACGGTCCCAATAGCGGACAGAACGTGTTCATCCCCGTGGATTGGGTAATTGGCGGGGCTGCCGGCGTCGGACAGGGTTGGCGTATGTTGGTGGAACGGCTGGCAGCTGGGCGTGCTATTTCGTTGCCGGCCATGGGTACCAGCGGCGGCAAGGTCGCCAGCCGTGTCACCGGTGCCTACGCGCGCGTACGGCGACAATTCCGGTTACCGATTGGTCGGTTTGAGGGAGTCGAGGAAGCATTAGCCCGCATCGGTGCCACGACTTACATGATGGACGCGGCCCGCACGCTGACAGCGCAGGCGATAGATTTGGGTGAGAATCCGTCGGTGATCTCCGCCATTGTCAAATATCATCTCACTGAAGGCATGCGTCGCGTTATCAATGATGCTATGGACGTGCATGGCGGTTCCGGCATATGTCTGGGGCCGGCCAACCTGCTCGGACGCGCCTACCAGGGTCTACCCATCACCATCACAGTCGAAGGCGCCAACATCATGACGCGTTCGCTTATCATTTATGGGCAAGGCGCGATCCGTTGTCACCCGTATGTCTACCGCGAGCTGCAAGCAGTGGCTGATGCAGACCTACGCCGGGCATCCAAGACATTCGACAAGGCCATCTTTGGTCATGTTGGTCATGTCATCAGCAATGCGGTGCGCGCCCTGTCGTTAGGAATGACAGGTGCCCGGGTCGTCCGTGCCCCGGTATCCGGACCCACCCGCCGTTACTATCAACATCTTGTCCGCGTCAGTGCTGCCTTTGCGTTCACGTCCGACGTTGCCATGTTTGTATTCGGTGGCGCCTTAAAGCGCAAGGAGAAAATCTCCGGTCGCCTGGCAGACGTTTTGAGCTACATGTACCTGGCCAGTGCTGCGCTCAAACGGTTCGAGGACCAGCATAGGCCCCGTAGCGATTTACCGCTCGTCAAATGGGTGTGTGAGGACGCGCTCTATCGCATGCAACAGGCACTCGATGGCGTAATTCGAAACTTTCCCAATCGGCCGATGGCCTGGCTGCTACGTCGTTTCGTGTTTCCCTTCGGGCGTCGTTTTAGGGTTCCTAGCGACAGGCTTGGGCACCAAGTGGCGAGCTTACTGCTGGTGCCCTCGGATGCCCGCGACCGGCTCACCAAGGGTATGTATATACCGAAAGATCTAAATGAGCCTATCGGTCGCCTAGAAGATGCGCTGCCAAAGGTAATTGCAGCCGAACCCCTAGAACGCAAGATCCATCGTGTGCTGGACAGTCAGGCATTCGTCACACGTGATTATGATGCGCTAATCGGTGACGCATTACGCCTAGGTGTCCTCAATGATGATGAGGCCAACCGGCTTCGCGCCGCCTTCGAGGCCCGTCATCAAGTAATTCAAGTGGATGACTTTCCTGCGAGCAGTACCCTAGTCTCCGCCATCGAGCGGGCCGACGTGGCTGGGTTCTAGCTGAAAGCACGTGCTTGGGCACGACCACACCTATCTTGTTTGCAGCCTTACCTTCGGGAAACCACAGTCGTTGAATTACAATGGGTGTACGCCATGTTGACGGTTAAGCCAACAGGAGGATTCATTGGTGGCGACTAGTAAAGTCTTTGTAGTCGATGGCGCACGTACGCCGTTCCTTCGGGCCCAGGGCAAACTCGGGCCTTTCAGTGCAGCAGACCTCGCAGTGGCAGCTGGCCGGCCGGTACTTGCACGCATGCCGTTTGCACCGTCTGTCATCGACGAGGTTATCGTCGGTTGCGTTATCCCAGCGCCGGATGAAGCGAATATTGCGCGCATCATTTCTCTTCGACTCGGTTGCGGCAAACAGGTGCCGGCGTTTACGGTGCAACGCAATTGTGCCTCTGGTCTGCAAGCCATTGCCTCGGCGAGTGAGCGCATCGCGCTAGGCCACTCTGATATCGTATTGGCTGGCGGTACGGAAGCGATGAGTCGTGCACCCGTGCAGTGGAATGCCGCCATGGTCACCTGGTTGGCTGGAGTTATGCGCGCACGCACTGGGTTCGCACGCCTTAAGGCAATGGCCGGTATTCGGCCCGCGTATCTGAAACCGGTTTTTACGTTGTTATTAGGACTGAGTGATCCATTAGTCAAACTTTCGATGGGGCAAACAGCGGAGGTGTTGACGCATCGATTTTTAATTACCCGCGAACAGCAAGACACCTACGCGCAGCAAAGCCACGAGCGCTTAGCGGCGGCATTCGATGACGGTCATATGCAAGGAGAGATAGCAACGCTTTATGACGCCCGTGGCGAACACTATTGTGAAGACACCGGTCTGCGTCGAAATTCGACCCTCGAGAAACTTGCCAAACTCAGACCAGCGTTCGATCGTGATTACGGTTCGGTTACCGCCGGCAATAGCTCGCAGGTTACCGATGGCGCCGCCATGCTTATGCTCGCCAGTGAAACGGCGGTAAAACGGCATAACCTGCCGGTGATGGGTGAAGTCGTGGGACATGCCTGGGCTGGCGTAGACCCGCGGCAGATGGGCCTGGGACCGGTGCACGCAGTGGCCAAGCTGTTGCAAAAACACGGTGTCGCGATGTCGGACCTCGCGCACATGGAACTCAACGAGGCATTTGCGGCACAGGTGTTGGCGTGTCAGGCCGCGTGGGCGAGTCGCGACTATGCGCGCGACGAATTGGATATGAAAGAGCCCCTAGGCAGCATAGATATGGAACGCCTTAACCCCGAGGGCGGAGCCGTCGCCTGCGGACATCCGGTTGGCGCCAGTGGCGCGCGCTTGGTGTTGCACATGTTGTATGCCCTTAGGCGAAAAGGTGGGGGAACTGGTGTTGCCACCCTTTGTAGGTCTTGCAAGAGTTCGACGACATCATAGCGGAGCTCAAGAATAAACCGGTAACGGGGCTTATCATCCGTTCTGACAAAGAGAGTGGGTTTATCGCCGGTGCCGATGTGCGTGAATTCCAGCACATCGATGATTCTACCCGTGCGGCCGAACTCGCGCGTACTGGCCAGCAAGTATTCAAGCGTTTGGCAGATCTCCCTTTCCCGACGGTTGCCGTGATTCACGGCTACTGTCTCGGCGGCGGTCTAGAGTTAGCGCTTGCTTGTACCTATCGGGTGGCGCGCGACGATGTAGGCACTCGATTAGGCCTGCCCGAGGTGAGGCTTGGAATCAATCCTGGGTTTGGCGGTACCGTGCGTTTGCCACCGTTAGTCGGTGCCGTAGCCGCGCTAGACTTGATGCTTACGGGCCGCAGTGTGAGCGGCAAGCAAGCGCGCAGGCTTGGATTGGTGGATGCGGTTAGTCCACCTCGACACCTTATGAATGCGGCAATCGCGTGCTTATCAAAGCCACGAACCCGGCGAAAGTTACCGTGGTCAAAACGTATGATGGGTGTATGGCCACTCCGACCGCTGGTCTATGGTCAGGTGTTGCGACAGTTAAGGAAGAAAGCGAATCCTGATCATTATCGGGCGCCGTATCGTATCCTCGAGTTGTGTCGACAAAACGCCACTGAAGAACAGGAGGCAGCATCGCTTGGTGAACTGTTGGTGAATCGTGCCAGCCGGAATCTTGTGCATGTCTTTTTGTTGGGCGAAGAGCTGAAGCGCCAAGCACGCAAACACGCACACGACATAAAGCACCTTCACGTTATCGGTGCCGGCGTGATGGGGGGTGACATAGCGGCATGGTCGGCGTTTCGGGGGTTCAGTGTAAGCCTTCAGGATCAGAAACCGGAAATCGTCGCGCGCGCCATGAAGCGTGCACACGAACTTTTCAAAAAGAAGCTAAGGGAATCGCGCCTCGTGCAGGAGGCTATGGATCGACTAATGCCGGACGTCGCCGGGGACGGTTTGCGGCGCGCGGACCTGGTCATCGAAGCGATTGTTGAAAACAAAGAAATAAAGCAAAAGGTATTTCGTCAAGTGGAACGGGATACGCCGCCGACAGCAGTGCTGGCGAGCAACACCTCGAGTATCCCGCTTGAGACCATCGCATCTGCTTTAAAGGAACCGTCGCGTTTAGTCGGCATCCACTTTTTTAATCCAGTTGCGAAGATGCAATTGGTAGAAGTCGTGCGTGGGGCGCAAACATCGGACGCGGCATTGAATCGGGCCCGGGCCTACACGGTAGCGATCGATAAATTGCCGCTGGTCGTCAAAAGCAGCCCTGGTTTTTTGGTAAATCGCATCCTGATGCCGTATCTCATGGAAGCCATGAAGATGGTGGAAGAAGGGTTGCCCTTGAAGAACATCGATCACGCCGCCGTCGAATTCGGTATGCCTATGGGGCCGATTGCGCTTGCCGATACAGTGGGTTTGGATATTTGTTTGTCGGTGGCCGAAGAGCTGGCAGAGCCGCTGGGAATCGCGGTCCCGGAAAAGTTACGCGAGATGGTTGAACGTGGCGATCTTGGCAAGAAAAGTGGCAGAGGCTTCTACAAGTACGGTAGCCGGGGGCAAGCCCGCACACGACCCGCATTTAGCAAAATGGGTGAGGTACCGATTACGGAACGTTTGGTAATGCGCATTGTGAACGAGGCAATGGCGTGTTTGCGCGAGGGCGTGGTGCAGGATGCGGATGCGGTTGATGCAGGTATGGTCTACGGTACCGGTTTCGCGCCGTTCACGGGTGGCCCCATGCGCTATGTCGAAACCTTAGGAGAAACCGGTGTCAGTCACAGCTTGCACCAGCTATCTGAAGAATACGGGGAACGCTTTATTCCCGATGCGGGTTGGTCACAACCAGATCTGTTGGTGCGAAACGTCGCAAGTTAGCCAGAGCGGTTATTTGTCAACGAATAACCTTCAGTTTACCTTTACCGGGTCGGCCTTCCGGGTACTTATCATTGATAAGGCGCAAGATGCGGGCGGGATAGTTAGGTATAGGCGAGTCCACGGCCAACCCAGCGAAGGAGTCATTCTCGTTGGTGTCGATTATTTCTATCCGTAGACCTTCCGCCAATCTGTGTTCATCCCCGGTCAGGGCATGGAAGCTGCGCGCTGTCTGCAGAGACAGTTCGTCGGCGGCTTTAAAGGCCGAGTCGGTTTTCCCGGTAGCACGAAATATGTAGGCCCTGTCGTTAAAATATACAACCGTAACCCGCGTGTCGCGCGAACCGAACGGTCCCTGGACTCGAGCGATAGCAGTATAACCTTCAAGGTCCGTCCCAGTGAGCGTACCTTCCTGCTTAAGCTTCTTCAGGCGCAGCCGCGTGAGCATAAACTCGCGTGGTGAGATGTGCCGATTGAGATCTTCCATCGTGAGAATCATCACTGCATTGTTATCACGACTGATGGCCTCGATCTGATTGGAACGGTTCTGGATGCGCCAATCTGGCGGAAACTCAAGGGCAAAACCAAGCCTCCTGTGGAAGAATTTCTGGTCATAACGTATGCCCTGGCGCACGCTGTCCCCGAATACCATGCCATCGAGTTGAGCCAAAAATTCGTCTCGTCCAACACGTGCGGTCGTGGCTTGCGATTGTTTCGATTCCGCCACTACTTCCTGCAAGCGTTTGTCGGCACTCGGGTGAGTGGCAAACACGCCGTGATAGACGCGCGCCTCACGTCCTTCGATCTTGGCAAGCTCTTTCTCGAATTCTTCTTGGTTCTTAAGGATCCCCAGCACCCCTAATATCGCCTGTGGATCGTAACCGGACCGCGCCAGGTATTCCGCCCCGAGACGGTCGGCCTCGAGCTCGTACTTGCGCCCGTAACCGCTGATAAGTGCCGACCCAAGTATATTGAATAAGTTGGCAGCGTTCTGGTTTGCCAGCTCGGGGATGAAGAGCGCACCGATCGTGTAACCGATGTTGGCCGCGGTGGAGGTGGTGTATTGGCGCACCGCGTGTTTGGCCGTCACGTGTCCGATCTCGTGGCCGAGGACCGCCGCTAGCTCTGCCTCCGAATTGAGATAGGCCATCAAGGCGCGGGTTATGTAGATGTAGCCACCGGGCAGCGCAAAGGCATTGACCTCCGGGGAATCTAAGACAGTGAAACGATACACCAAATTCTGGCGGTGGCTTTTCGCTGCGAGTTTCTTGCCGATCCGGGTCACATAGGCCTGTAACTCGGGATCGTCATAAACGCCGTATTGCTCGCGGATCTTGGGATCAAACTTGCGTCCAGTGGCGATCTCGCGCTCCTCAGACATCAGGCTTGGCTGTTTCTTGCCGCTGACGGGGTTCGTGGTGCAACCATGGATACCGGTTGCTAGCAACAGCACAATTAGGACAGCGGGTCTAAGCATGATGTCTGACTCCAGGCTTCACTGGAAGCATAGCTGCGGCTGCGGGTAGATCCAGTGAAGTAGATCACAACGCAGCTGTGGGGGCGACCTACATTCGGTGTGGTGTTGCAACAAAAAAAGGTGTCAGATTATGACACCCTTTGGGTACTGGCGTTGCGCCCGGGTTACTTGTTGAGACCGTATTTTTGACGGAATTTCTCTACCCTACCGGCGGTGTCCATGATTTTTTGCTTACCGGTATAGAAAGGGTGACATGATGCGCACACGTCGACCTGCAAATCGCGGCCCAGGGTGGAGCGGGTCGTGAACGAATTGCCGCATGAGCAAGTCACCTTTATCTCCTTGTATTCAGGATGGATATTCGGTTTCATGTTTCCGTCTCTTAACCGGGGCTGTCCCTTAGCGCTTCATCGACTCGAAGAACTGCGCATTGTTCTTGGTTGCCTTGAGTTTGTCTAATAGAAATTCCGATGCCTCGAGTTCGTCCATTTGGTGTAGCAGTTTGCGCAGTATCCAGACCTTTTGCAGCACGTCCGGTTCGATCAGCAGTTCCTCGCGGCGCGTACCGGATCGATTGATATTGATCGCAGGATAAGTGCGTCTTTCGGCCAGGCGCCGATCCATGTGTATTTCCATGTTGCCGGTGCCCTTGAACTCCTCGTAGATGACATCGTCCATCTTGGAGCCGGTTTCGATCAGTGCCGTTGCCAAAATGGTTAGACTGCCACCCTCCTCCATGTTGCGGGCGGCGCCGAAAAATCGTTTCGGGCCCTTCAATGCATTGGCGTCGACACCACCCGTGAGCACCTTACCCGACGCCGGTGTCACCGTATTGTAGGCGCGCGCAAGCCGGGTGATCGAATCCAGTAGGATCACAACATCGCGTCTGTGTTCGACCAGTCGCTTGGCCTTCTCAATGACCATCTCCGCTACCTGCACATGGCGCGAGGCAGCTTCGTCGAATGTCGACGAGATCACTTCACCCCGTACCGAGCGCTGCATCTCCGTCACCTCTTCCGGCCGCTCATCGATAAGCAAGACCATAAGTGTAATGTCCGGATGGTTGGCGGTAATGGCGTGGGCAATGTTCTGAAGCATGACGGTCTTGCCGCTCTTGGGTGACGACACTAGCAGGCCACGCTGGCCCTTACCGATGGGTGCGATCATATCGATCACTCGTGACGTCAAGTTTTCGGCTGACTCATTGTCACGTTCAAGTATTAGGTGTTCGTCAGGATGCAGTGGCGTGAGGTTTTCGAATAGGGTCTTATGTTTCGCTTCGTCGGGGGATTGTTCGTTGATCCGTTCGACCCGTAACAATGCGAAATAGCGCTCCGACTCCTTGGGCGGTCGAATATTGCCCTTTACGGAATCCCCAGTCCGCAGGTTAAACCGGCGTATTTGGCTGGGACTTACGTAGATGTCGTCCGGCCCCGCCAAATAGGAGGCATCAGCCGAACGCAGAAACCCAAATCCATCTTGCAAAGTCTCGACGACACCTTCGCCGACAATGTCCCCACCTTTCTTCGCCTGTGCCTTGAGAATGGCGAAGATAAGATCTTGTTTGCCCATGCGGCCACCGCCTTCCAGATCGAGGTCGGCCGCCATATCTACTAGGTCAGTAGCGGGTTTTTTCTTCAGTTCAGAGAGCATCATGATAGGCAATACACGGTTGCGTGATCAGTGCCGAAGCACTGGAATATGGTGTCCTGCTGGACGTCTGGGAATAGGATGGGGTCTGTTTAGCTGAGAGTTAAGGAACTAAATTCGGTATCTATTCAGCTCTTAAATTTACCTTAGCACCTACCGCCGGTGCCGTCTAGTGCGAAAAACGCATAGCGCCAGATCAAAGATTGCCATCAATAAAGGCCGACAGCTGCGACTTCGAGACCGCGCCAACCTTGGTTGCTTCCACGTTCCCGTTCTTGAACAGCATCAGGGTTGGGATGCCGCGAATGCCGTATTTCGGCGGCGTATCGGGGTTTTCGTCGATGTTCAGCTTGGCTACCTTGAGCTTGCCCTCGTATTCCGTGGCGATTTCTTCGAGTACGGGGGCGATAATCTTGCATGGGCCGCACCATTCGGCCCAGTAGTCCACGAGCACCGGGTCATCGGATCTCAGTACTTCGTCCTCGAAGGAATTATCGGTAATGTGGACGATCCCTTGACTCATAGTCGGAATGTCTCCATATAGGGCTGGGGGTCGGGTATATTGAGCGATCATGCCGGCAGAATCAATTCCAGAAGCAGACTATAATCATAGCTAGTTATATATGGGCCGAATTTCCTAATTGCAAGTCCATCGTATCGCCCGTCTCCATCCACAGCGCCGGCAACGCCGAGATTGCAGCCGGTCCGTTCTCGCTATCTTGCGGTTTTTCGTGGCCAGCGAGTACCGATCGCGGTATGTGCTTATATACTGAAGAATTGAGGACAAAATGACGATCGCATACCTTTATAATTACGGCGACAGCAGCTGTTATTGCACTTCATGAGCGAGCAACCCGCTACTACTGCATTCACAGACCTGCAGTTACCCCAAGCCGTCAAACAAGGTGTCGCCGACGCCGGTTTCGAAGTGTGCACGCCGATTCAAGCGCAAGCACTACCATTGGCGTTGGCCGGTCGCGATGTGGCCGGACAAGCACAAACGGGCACTGGTAAAACCGCAGCATTCCTGCTCGCGATGTTTAACTATTTACTGACGCGACCGGCGGATACCAACCGCAGCCCCACGCAACCACGAGCAATCATTCTGGCCCCGACCCGCGAGCTTGCGATACAGATTCACCGCGATGCCGTCACCCTGGGAAAATATGTGGACTTTAAATTCGGTCTCGTTTACGGCGGCACCGGCTATGAATCCCAGCGAAACCACTTGAGCCTTGGTGTCGATGTGCTTATCGGAACCCCGGGGCGGCTGATCGACTATTTCAAGCAAGGTGTGTTCGACCTAAAGGCGGTACAGGTGGTGGTATTGGATGAAGCCGATCGCATGTTTGATCTTGGCTTCATCAAGGACATTCGCTATGTACTGCGCCGCATGCCACGCCCGGCGCAGCGTTTAGGAATGTTGTTCTCGGCAACGCTGTCTTATCGGGTAATGGAGCTCGCCTACGAGCACATGAACAACCCTGAGTTTGTGCGGATCGAACCCGATAAGGTAACGGTGGATACGGTAAAACAAGTTGTGTATCACCCAGCCAGCTCGGAAAAGATGCGCCTCCTTGTTGGGCTATTAAGGAGCATGGACCCTTTGCGCAGCCTTGTGTTTACCAACACTAAAGGTGCAGCCGAGCGGGTCAGTGCGTGGTTACGCAGCAATGGTTTTAATGCCGAAGCGCTGACTGGCGATGTACCACAAATGCAGCGGCTCCGTCTGTTGGAGCAGTTCACCCAAGGCGAGCTCCCTGTGATGATCGCGACCGACGTTGCGGCTCGCGGGCTGCATATCCCCGACGTAAGCCATGTGTTCAATTACGATCTGCCGCAGGATGCGGAAGACTATGTACATCGTATCGGCCGCACGGCACGGGCCGGGAACAGTGGCGATGCCATTAGCTTTGCGTGTGAGGAATATGCGTATTCGCTGACGGATATCGAAGCGTTTATCGATCACAGTTTGCCGGTGGAACGCATAAACACAGAATTATTGCCGCAGTTAACGCCACCCGCACCCCGGGCTTATCGATCGCGACAACAACCCGGGAAGAGACCGCGCAGCGATAATGGTGGTCGAGCCAATCGGCACAAAAATAAACGAAAATCCGTGCACAATCACGATGCCAACAGTGCACCTTCGCATAATAACTCGGCCTCACCCACGCAACGAAAACCGACGCCGCAGCGATCAGATACCCGCCGAACCGAGCGCCTAACCCCGAACCCGCACGCGGCACCACGACGTAAACCGACGATCGGCTGAATACAACCGTAGTTTTTGGTGCGTTTTCTTGCGGTTTTGCTAGATTCGTGGTCAGATAATTTCTCCTGCATGCCCGGCGTCAACTGCCCGCGGCAGAACGACTGAGGTCAAAGCTCGTATGGTGTCAATGAACTGGCGACGCATACGCATCGCCTTCTTTCTTCTCCTAATCGGTTGGCCGTTGTTCATTCTGGGAGCGGCCCAGAAAGAATCGTCACCGGTGGTGGTGTTGCTCGGTATCGACGGTCCCATCGGTCCCGCCACCGCAGACTATGTTCATCGTGGACTGGAAAAGGCACACGACATGAACGCCATGTTTGGCGTACCTAAGCCAGCCGAGCCAACAGCCAAAGACGAAACCGCCAAAGACGACGACACCAAGGACAGCAAAAAGGGCGACGATAAAGACACTAAGAAAAAGCAAGAAACCCCGGTAGTGAAGGGCGACGCAATGGAGAAAAAGATCATCAATGATGCCGCTGCCTATATCCGCGGCCTCGCACAAATGCGTGGGCGTAATGTCGAATGGGCCGAGAAGGCGGTGCGCGAGGGTGTTAGCCTGCCGGCGGAAGAGGCGGTAAA
>LXTK01000229.1 GCA_001643475.1 Proteobacteria bacterium SPGG2
TTGGCCTTGAGGACTCGAGACGACTCCGACAAGAACGCGTCAATGTCATAGAGGTGCTCCACAACGGATCTCGTCACTACGATGTCAAGTGAGGCGGTGCGAAACGGAAGCGGCTTGCCGGCGTCCGCCACGACAGCGTGGTCTATGGCTTGGTTGACTCGAAGCTCGCTCTCCGAAATGTCGAGACCGATGGTCGTGGTCCGCAGCTCCGGCCGCCGGTGGTTCGCGAACGGACTGAGGCGGCCCCCACCGACATCCAACACGACCTGAAACGCCCGAGAATTCATAAGTCGAGCGGCGGTTAGTTCATGTAAATAGAGCAGACTACGGGTGAACTCATCGGGCAGAAGATCTTCAATTCGATAGCCACGGTTTACTACACCATTTCCTGACCATTGAAGGTTTAAGTCGACAAACCCTTCTTCAGATTCTCGACACGGCTGAATCGTTTATGTCCGTCGGCGAACGCGAGATCAAAAAAGTGCCGTTGTTACGCGGCAAGACAGTTGTGAACCTATTTTTTGAATCAAGCACACGCACACGTACGACCTTCGAAATAGCTGCCAAACGCCTGTCGGCTGATGTAATCAACGTCGATACAAGGGTATCTGCCACCAACAAAGGTGAAAGCCTGCTCGATACCATTCGAAATCTAGAAGCCATGCACACCGACCTGTTCGTGATACGCCATAGCAAGAGCGGCGCCGCGTATCTTGTAGCCCAGCACGTACCGCCGCATGTACGGATCATTAACGCCGGCGATGGCAGTCATGCGCATCCGACACAGGCGATGCTAGATATGTTCACGATTCGGCGCTACAAAGGCTCGTTTGAAAATCTCAAGGTGGCGATTGTCGGCGATATTCTGCATTCGCGTGTCGCACGCTCGCAGACGCATGCGCTAACAACCTTGGGAGTGCCAGAAGTGCGAGTGATTGCCCCGCGGACCCTGCTACCAACAGCGGTAGAACGCTTAGGTGTGCATGCCTATACCGATATGCGCGCAGGACTTGAAGGTGTCGACGTCATCATTATGTTGCGCTTACAACGTGAGCGCATGCAAGGCGCGCGAATTCCTAGCGAGCAAGAGTTCTTCAACCTTTACGGGCTCACTGCCGACAAGCTTCGCCTGGCCAATAAAGATGCCATCGTCATGCATCCGGGACCCATGAACCGTGGTCTCGAGATAGATTCGGCGGTTGCCGATGGGCCGCAGTCGGTAATTCTGCCGCAGGTCACTAACGGTATCGCGGTACGTATGGCGGTGATGGCAATCATCATGGCCGGCAAAGCCAAACTGGAAAAACCCGAGCAGTCTTCGATCAGGAAACATGCCTAATGGGCCTTGCGATCCAAGGTGGCCGCTTCATCGACCCCGCCAATAACGTTGATGGAAAGAGGGATATTTTTATCAGTGATGATGGTTTCGTGGTAGCGGTCGGAAAGAAGCCTGACAATTTCGAGATTACCAGAACCATAGACGCCGTTGGCAAGGTTGTATGTCCGGGCTTGGTCGATCTGCGGGCTCGGCTGCGCGAGCCTGGCCTCGAATACAAAGCGACGATTGAAAGCGAAGCACGGGCGGCCGTCTCAGCCGGCATCACAACGTTGTGCTGCCCGCCCGATACTGATCCGGTGATCGATACGCCGGCTATGGCGCAAATGATTCAACATCGGGCCTGGCGTTTTGAACTCGCATTTATTCATCCTTTGGGCGCACTAACGCGTGGGCTGGAAGGTGAAGCGTTGACCGACATGGAGGCGCTAGCCGAGGCCGGTTGTGTGGGATTTACTAATGCGCTAAGGCCCATCACAAATACACTGGTCATGCGCCGGGCAATGGAGTATGCGACGAGCTTTGACCTGACGGTTTTTTTGCATTCAGATGATCCATGGTTGCACGGCGACGGTTGTGTACATGAAGGTGAAGTCGGTACCAGGTTGGGCCTGCCCGGTATTCCCGAGGCAGCCGAAACCGTTGGCGTTGCCCGAGATTTGGCGTTGATCGAACAAACCGGGGTGCAGGCCCATTTTTGTCAACTGTCGAGTAGCCGTGCGTTAGATATGGTGGCAGAGGCGCAAAACCGCGGTTTACCGGTTACGGCTGACGTCACGGCGCATCATCTGCATCTCACCGAGCACGACATTGGATTCTTTAACACGCAATGCCACGTACTTCCTCCATTGCGGAGTTCGCGCGACCGCGAGGCCTTGCGACAGGCGTTAAGAAGTGGCGTGGTCTCCGCCGTCTGTTCCGATCACCAACCCCACGAACCGGATGCCAAGCTTGCACCGTTTAGTGATTCGGCCCCCGGCATCTCGGGTCTGGAGACCCTGCTGCCATTAGTGTTGAAGCTGGTCGATGAAAAGGTGCTGTCATTAAGCGAAGCCATCGCCAGCATCACCTGTCGGCCGGCCGATATCCTTGGTGTCGACAGTGGGCACCTGGACATCGATGCGACCGCCGATATCTGTATCTTCGACCCGGACAGTTGGTGGAGCTTATCCGAAGATAAGATCGTCAGCCGCGGCTTGAATACACCCTTCTTGGGATGGGAATTCTGTGGTCGCGTGACGCATACCTTGGTGGGTGGACAGGTAGTTTTCGACCTGGAAAACGGCGGTAAGGCCTAAGGCCATATTTGTGTCGGCTACGCCGACAACATACTAACGGAGTGCCGGCTCGGCAACCGCTCCGGCAACTGCTCCTGCGTTGCTCTCGACCGCTGTTCCCGACGCGGTCTACCTTCTCCTTCCCTGGAGTCGTAACTTCCAGCATCCCTGCCGGTCGCCTGCGTTGCTCTAGCTCCTGCATCCCTGCAGTTGTCCTCCATCTGACCGCCAGGGATGGTGGAAATGCAAACGGATTGTAGGAACAATCCTAGCCATGGAGTCGTGTGCTTCGCGGCACCTGCACGTCCAGGTGCAATGGAGGAAATGCAAAGGGATTGTGGGCCGCTTCTGCGCTTCCTTGCGTCCGCGGCATTAGTGTGTCTGACCTCCAGGAACGGAGGAAATGCAGAGGGATTGTAGGAACAATCCCCGCCATGCACGTCAGAACAATCCCTGCCATGCACGTCACCGTAGGCGACAATCATTTTGACCGGGGCGCCGGCCCGGCGAAAGGCGCAAAAAAGACTTACGGTTCACGCCTTACCGCGGCAAACCCGACAAATTGCTTCGTCCTGAGGCCCGCTAGCGTCTAACTGGGTGAAAAACAACAAAACTGGTCTTGCCTCACCTTATCAGGAAGTTTACCTTACATTGACATCGATTACGCAGCGGGGCTCCAGAATTGAAACCGCGGGGGGTATTAGAATGAAATTCTTGCTAAAGGATAAGAGGAAGTTCAACTGGGTGGTGCTGATGCTGCTTGGCATGATTATGATAATCGGCGCGGTAGTCTTCTTACTTTAGACGCCAAAGCGGGCAGGTGACACACCCTAGTCGGGGGCAGGTGTTGTTCGGGTTAGATAAGGAACGTTCTTAGCACTACCCTTCTCTGAGCACCATAGCTCATATTGCTTTTTCTTGGAATGCTCATTCGTGACTGGTCTGTCATGAATGCCGTCAAGTCCTGCAGTACCCTCACGCCTCTAGTCCTGGCCCATGCCGTCTTTGCCGCTGCATTTGCCGGATGACAGCGTAGCCGTTACCGCAATCTGATGAATAAATGTCGCTAAGAACTGGTTGCTGGATCCGCCCATTATGACATCGGCAGAGGCTAGTATGACTGCAGCCAATCGTGACTCCATGTAGAAGCTCGTCGGAACGTGCTAGTCGTGCACCGACATAACCTGCGAGACTCAAAACTTCAGCTCAACGATCACGACCCTAGGATAGGGAGGGGTTGGCTTAATCGCGCGCACGCTGCCACCACACCGAAGTCCCGTCCAACCGAAAACGCCGGCAGAAAGCCGCCCTAGGCGCACCCGGGGTACCCCGCCCCCAGATAACTTGGCTTGGTCTTTGCATGCCTCTACAGCTATTTTCTTCGTATTGGCCGCAACCGTAGAACTGCTCAACACCAGTCGGATTCGCGTTGGCGCTGGGCGCAGTCCAGGTGGGTGCCAGCCGTCGAGACAGGGTGTGTAGCAATGAAGCACAAAAAGCCGGCAATCGCAGGCTACCCAGGGCCGGATGGGTCAACGGGGCAGGGGTATATCCAGCAAGATTGCCCCGCTACCGGCTGTGAGGAATCTGACCTACGCCAAGGACCCAGCCAGCGCAAAGAAGACGAACAATACGCCGCACTGAAGGCAAAGCTCAAATCAATCCAAGCTTTGATAGAAACCGTGGCGCGGAAGGTCAGCGTATCGGCAAGGGGTATTGTAAAAACAGGTTTCTGGAAAACAACCTGGTTCATTGGGCTGGCGGTTACCCTGTGCTTTGTCCTCGCTACAGACACGGATCCACTACGTCGCCTCGAGTGGAAGGCTTATGACCTGGGCATGCGATCTTCCTCCGTACGTCCCGCCAATGAAAAGGTCGTGGTGATTGCGATAGACGACGCCTCACTTGACAAGTTTGGGCCATGGCCATGGTCACGCGACATCCTTGCCGAGGTCAACACCCGTCTGGCAGCTGCACGCCCGGCAGTTATCGGCTACACGCTTTCTTTTGAGTTACCCCACAACCAACGTGGGCTTACCGTTCTGCGAGAACTACGTAAAACCCACAGGAAGGCGCTTGGTAAAAGAGCAAGCTTGCTGCTTCGGAAGGTGGTGACGCGGCTGGACACCGATAAAAGCTTAGCAGCGAGCTTCAAAAGAGCAGGCAATGTGGTGCTCGCCATCCCATACCACTCCGTGGACAAACCAACTTCTTCCGTGCCCGACTTGCCAAAGTCGCTGCGCACACATTTCTTGGACGACGTTAGGGGTCGCACAGATACATCTCTTAATGACTGGCTGAGATTCATGCATCCCAATCGCGAATTTGTCGTCGACGAGCTGTATACGCCGCTCTCCGTAATCGGGCGCTCGGCCATCGGGCTAAGCCTAGGGACGGAGCACCTGCAATCGCACGATAGCGTAAAAACTATGCCTCTGGTTCTGTCGTATGGTGACCAATATCTTCCTTCGTTTCCTTTGCTCATGACCGCCCACAGCTTGGGGTTGAGGCGCACCGATATTCAAGTAGAGTTGGCCAATAGCGTGAAGCTAGGCGAAAACCCCATTGCTGTCGATTCGAGCTTGCAGGCCTATCCTTTCTTTTACAAGACACGGGACGGCGAGTCCCCGTTCAAGGTGTTTTCCTTTGCTGACGTGAGGCAAAAGAAAATCGCACCGACTGCTTTTCGCAATAAAACCGTTCTGATTGGTTTCACCGCGCCGCGGCTAGCGCGACCCGTGCAAACACCGATCGGAGAGCCAATGGCGCCAGTGATGGTGATGGCACATACCATATCGAACCTGTTAAACGGTGACCTGTATCGCGTGCCGAAGTGGGGTACTTTAGCGCGGCTCGCCGGTTTTATGGTTGTGGCTTTTTATCTTATGTTCGTGCTAACCCGATTCCGGATCAGCACCGGCCTGGCACTCACTGCCTTGTTGCTGATCGCGCTCCTCAATGTGGAGTTCATCTTGATGACGTCGAAATCCATCTGGGTACCGTTGATGGTCCCAGCCGTGGCGCTCGTGTTCGGGCAATTGGTACTGGCTCGTAAACGGTTTGTGGACGACTCATTGCACCATTACAAGATGCAGTTGTCCGAAACCGACCGCATGCTGGGCCAGTTGTTCCAGTCGCAGGGAAGGCTCGACATGGCGTTTACAAAGTTTCGCCAGTGCATAGCAGATGACAGTTTGCTGGAACAGTTATATAGCTTGGGTCTGGATTACGAGCGCAAACGGCAATACAACAAAGCCGCCGAAGCCTTCCGGTACATAAAGACACATACCCCTCAGTTCCGTGACTGTGATGAGCACATACAACGCAACAGTGAATTGGATAACGTTTTGGTTTCGGGCAGGGATAGTAGCAAGAGCGCCGCCGCAACGTTGGTTCTTAGTGATGGCGATATCCAGAAACCGATGCTGGGTCGCTACCAGTTGGAAAAAGAATTGGGCAAAGGGGAGATGGGCACGGTTTACCTGGGCACCGACCCGAAGATCGGGCGGACGGTTGCCATTAAAACGATGGAGCTATGGCAGGGGTTTGAGGGCGAACAGTTGGAGGAGATAAAGCAGCGCTTCTTCCGTGAGGCAGAAACCGTCGGTCGCCTTAATCATCCCAATATCGTGACTGTCTACGATGTGGGTGAGGAACAAGACCTCGCCTACATCGCCATGGACTATTTACAGGGTAAGGACTTGTCGGCCTATTGTAAGCCCGACAGTTTGCTGCCCATAGCTAGCATACTCGAGATTGCCATACAGGTGGCCGAGGCGCTGGAATACGCACATGGCCAAAACGTCGTGCACCGCGACATCAAGCCTGCCAATATTATTTATGACCGTAGAGGAAAGACGGCTGCCACCATAACGGATTTCGGCGTCGCCTGCTTGACCGATAACAGCAAAACCAAGACGGGCACTATCCTAGGATCGCCATCTTACATGTCGCCCGAGCAGCTGGCCGGCAAAAAAGTGGACGGGCGCTCGGATCTGTTCTCCCTCGGCGTGACTTTGTATGAGCTGTTGACAGGGGAGTTGCCTTTTTCCGGCGACTCGCTCTCCAGCCTCGTGTACCAGATTGTCAACGAAAAGCATCCGGATGTGCGTAAGCGTCGATCCGATCTGCCGTCGTGTGTGAGTTCGATCATCAATAGGGCACTGTATAAGGACGTAGAAAAGCGTTACCAGAGCGGCGAGCAGATGGCCAAGTCTATACGACGCTGTCGCAAACAAGTTGAAGAAGTATAAGTATTGGCGAAAAGATCGGGTCGCTTAGGGGAGAGATGCAAGAGGTCATCCCTCAGGATGTCCAGTAGCATTTCGCGCCGATCAATGATTGCACTACTCGGTCACACGGCGCCACACCGAAGAACCGCCAAACCAAGAAAATCCGATATAGCCTCGTACTTTTAGCGCACCGTTCTTCGTCAATCGTAGATTGCTGCGGTAGGTCTTGCCGTTACGTGGATTGTATATCCGGCCATTACGCCATATGCGCTCTTCGAAAAGGAAATTGGTCATAAGCTCTAACCCAATCAAGGGACGGTTACGTAGTGACGCATCCGGGTTGTTCCGGTCTACGCGTGGCTGGCCGGCTGTACCATCAACTTCTCGCAGTTCATAGTTCGGTTTCTTCAGCCCCGCAATCCGACCGAAGTAAAGTTTGCCTTTCTTGTATATTTCTATGTGAGAATCACCGCCGACGGTAATCCAAAGGCCGATGATGTCATCCGCATCTTGTGCGAACGCTGCCGCAGCAAGGGCGGCATATGAAACGCAGACGAACACCCACATCAGCTTTTTCGTTGCGGCAACTCTATTTGTTCAGTTTTGTATCGATAGTTGTCCTTATAACCCGAATGTTCGGTGCCAAGCCAGCATGCTGATGGATTTCGGAATCCATCAGCATTCAGCAATAAATCAGTGCATTCGAACGGCAGGATATGTGCATAGGCGTCGGGACATTCCGCTCGATTCCGGAGGCTCGTCCGGCGCCGTGAAACTACACCCTATCTTGAAACTGAGACTTGTCAGTAGTGAGCTGCTTACTCCTGGTCTTTCTCAACTTGCTGTGGTCTACGACAGAAAACTCGATAATCGTGTTGCCGGACCAGCCAAGCAAATAGAGTTTGCCAAAGTCTAAATTCATCGGGAGTACGTCGGTAATCACAAAATCTTCCAGCAACGATAAGTCTTCCCGTGATCTGAAGGTGCCGTAATCGTCAAACACAATAACCAGGGTGGCGAGTTTGCCGTATGGTCTATCTGCCTTTGCTCTCGCTGCCTTAGCAATTAACTCCAATCCCTTATTTAGCAAAATAACGTGTAGCAGTGTTTCGCCGTCGTCCGCTGACTTGCTTTTGTGGTCTCTTCGGTCTCTTTGCGTAAACCTACTAAATGTGAATGCGTGCTCTTCGTCTGGAAGATACAGCCTTCGCAGGTAGGCCTCATAACTGAGAATGGCACGGGCAAAAACAATACTTCGCACCCGAAGTGGTCGTCTACGATAGTCAACGATTACGGCGTCGCAGTCGTCGTCGCTCAGATTTGGCTTGCAGACAACGTCTATACGGTTGTTGAACAAATGTCTTACGAGAAAGCTTAAACTATAAATCTCGTCCACGAAGCATCTTGCTAGTCCCTGCCGCTCTACCAGGTATCTTCGACCTTCTTTCGTGTTTTTGAAAAGTTTGTTCTTTCGCTCGACCCATCGCACGAGCTCTTCTGGGGTTCGCTCCATTTCACAATCGACTAAAGACAGTATCTTTGCTGGTTCCATAACTATTAACTACCTAACAGACTTGAAACATGCCCTGTCAATACTACGCCGACATCCTTGCTCCGCACTCCGTAACTGATCTTTCTACTACATTAACCCGATTCGCTGTTGGGTCTGCGCCTGGCGCTCTCGATGGAATTCCTTCATGGCCGCATAGACCGGGCCATGTTGAGCTGATAAAACCCTAAACCACCCTTACGCAGCTCGAAATGGTGAATCGAGCCTAATTCGAATTGCGCCCAGCATGCCCTCACCACCAAGGTCGAGAATATCGGGAAAGATAAATACAAGTGCGCCAACAGCAGAGATGGGGAGTGCCAGAACAGTTGCGAGCATAAACCGCAATTGCCTGTGTTGCTGTTTGGAAAGGGAATAACTGCGCTTGCGCATCACAAGCGCTTTTGCCGGGGACACCATAATACCTATGCCGCGTAGTCGGGAACGTCCATACTGCCACCACTTACGAGCACAACCACGGGAGGGTAGTCCCGCCCTCTTGGGTGTGCCTAGATAATTATAGACGGCCGAAAAAAGTAATTTAGTTTCCTACACTTGCAGGCCGTGTCGGCCATCCTTAAGCGCTATTAGTTCGACCAGCTCGAGCTTCTTCCAGGCTATAGTGCCTCGCCGCCAACCGTGTGACGTAGACCATTACGGCTATCGAAAAAACCAGGCTGATAGCGGCCAGCGTGTCGCGTAGCGGTACAAACTCACTGGCACCGCCGAGGACTTTTACTACATCAGTTGCCACACACCCGCAGTAAACCGTAAGGATCCAGGCCGGGATCATGCAACGACTGGCAAGCAGATAGGGCCAAAGCCGCACTTTTGTCATCGCCATGGCATAGCCCATGATTGCAGGATTAACGGGAAGTAGCCTCAATAGACAAAGCAAGCGAAGACCACCCTCATTAACCACACTCTCGAGTGCCCCGAGTCTCGGGTATGCGCTTAGCCAATGTTGTGCTGGGCCGTGCAGAAAGCTTCTGGCAATAAAGAAAACCAGAGTTGCACAAAGTAGGCCGGCGACACAGAGCGAAATGCTTCACTATACAAAACCGAAAAGACTCCCAGCTGCGATTCCGAAGATCGCCTCTGGAATAACCACGGTCATCGCAACTGTGGATATAAAGATGAATGCAAGAATTCCCCAGTCACGATTCACGGCAAGCCAGCTTTCGGTGGTCGCCAGCGCACTGTCCAGATTATTCGAGTCGATGAGCGCGGCGATGATCATGAGCAACAGGACGATCACTAACACCGACAAGAAGACCCAAGAATATCGCATGGTAAACCAACACACAGATGTCTTCTTAGCAATGTTCATCAGCACTGAACGCATGAATACCTTCCAAACATCAGGTGTGTGCGCCTATTCCTCTTGTACCAGACCATTTTCTTTCAACTTTCGCGCTATTCGTCCACCTAGTTCCATGCCCCATTGACGACCTACCATCGTCGACTCCTCGGTGAGCACAGGTAACTTGCTCACCAGCTTTTGACCAGCTGGCGTCCTGGTAGAACGCAATCATTGATTCCATTTCTGCCACCGTGAAGTGTCTGGCGTAGACCGGCACCACTAGGCGATTAAGGTCGTCTGGATCCACCTCCGCCATAAAGTCTTGCCAGAACTTATCCGGGACATCGGGCAGGATTCGTCGCTTCACATCGATCATCTGGTTCATCATACGAATGCCGAGTTCACCTGCACCTGTCACTCTCAACAGCTCGTGAGCAGCTTGCGCTACATCACGCTTTACATCGCCCGACGCCGAAATGCCGGCAGATACGACACATAAGACGATCGCAGTAAGTAGTGGGGAATCTCACGGGGAAACTCCTTTTGGGTAGCTAAAGCAGATGCAAGACTCCGCCCTCACGTCCCAGCGTCCCGGGGCAAGATCTGATCAATAATAGTTAGACCATTTCTAGGCAGATTTTATAGGGATGCCTGGCCCTAGGCGGGATCTGGTGCCTACCTGGTGGCCACACTACTGAAAATAGCGAATATAGACAGCTACTTCGGCGGTAGCCACTAGATTCACCAAGGCATGCATCGCAATGGACGTATATATAGATCCGGTCGCCAGGCGCGCGCCGCCGAGGATCAGGCCGAGGATAAACACAGTGCTGATCTCGTAGGGGCCATACTGCAGATGGATCACCGCCCACAGCAGCGACGTGATTACCACCGCCCCAGTGGCGCCTAGGCGCGTGTATCGAATGCCCTCGAACAGAAACCCACGAAAAAACAGTTCCTCCGCTAGCGGCGCGGCGATAACAATCGCCAGCCACAGAAGCGGGACAAAGTAAGCAGTCACATAGGCGCGAAGCATAAACTCCGGGATAACAGCTCTATCCAACAGATACGCCAGACCGTCCCAAGCGACAGCGAACACTAAGGCAACGCCTACCCAAGTACACAGCGTCTTCGCGCTTACAGGATATAAGTGTAGGTACTCTCGTAGCGTCGTACCTTTTCGCAGTGATGCGAATAGAGCGATGAGCCCAACTGTCGTCACCGTAGTTGCGCATGTCACGATTGCTATCAGGAATCCGTTCGTTTGCAGGGAAATCGAAAATTCTTCGAAATCTAGATCTGGATTATTGTTTTGCGCGATCACGGTAAACAGACCGGTACCCAAGATCTGAACCAACAGAAAGCACGTAATAATGACCAGACTGAAGCCGATAGTCGCCCATATGCCCCATGGGGCAAAACTGGGTTCGTGTTCACTCATGAATGATCAATCTCAACGCTATCAGCGCACGCCGTCTACCACTCGTTGTATCTTTGTTCCGTGTAGACCTAACTTCTTCCTGCCAGATGTTTGATCATGGCCATCACCGCAACCATCTGAGGGCCTGCCTTGTTGTAATAGTCAGCGCTATCATAACCCCACCAATCCCAACAGCCGTTTGGGTTGGTCCATCGTGCTGGCACCAGCTGCGGGTAGAGTACGATGATATTGTTCATAGCAGCCCATTCGTTGTAACCCGCGTGCATGTAAAACAGATCTCCGAGCATGCTGGTCGTCTGTTGGCAACCATGAAACACGACGTGAACTCGGCATAACCCGCCCTCGCTGCACGATTTCGGCACATATGCGTAGCCTTTTTCACTCAGACTATGGCTTTTGGGGTTTCTGATAAACCTCGCCTGAGAAAACTCGATGATTTCACCTGAACCCATGGGTGAGCGGTGTCGAGGATTCAGCTTGCCATAGATATGGCGCAAGATGGCGCCGGCTTGGTCGTAGTCACAATTGTTGATAAAAGGTGATGTCGTTTTCTCGCAGGCACTGCCATAGCCAGCCGTTATCATGGCGTGGCCGGCGTGTATGCGTTCGACGTATTGGATGTTTTCTATTGGTACGCCGGCAAGTTCGTAAAACGATTTCGTCTGCGCCACCACCGATGGCCTCACCGATTTGTCCTCCGTGCCGCTGAAAATATAAACTTTGTCGTCTCTTAGGTGATCTAGGTCATCGATTTGTTGCCGACGGGCGAATCGTCGGGCATGGGCTACTAGTTTGGCTGCCCTCGGTTTGCTGGCCCAGAACGAAGGGTTCGTACACTGACCCAGATAAAACCATAACGCGAACCAATGTCCTTGGGTGCAATAGTAAGGACCGCCAGCAATAACGCCGACACCAGAGATCGTTGATGAGAATGCCACATGGAATTGGGTCGCCACAAAGCCCCCCGACGAAAACCCCGAGACCGACGTTTGCTGGAGATCTACATTGTATGCTGGCAATTCCTTTTCGACGGCAACGGCCAAGCTGGCGAAGGTCACCAGCATGGCCATCGCAACGCGAACTAGGACTACCCTCACAACTGATCAACGTCTATCGCGCATTCTCCTCGGCGGCAATGCGCAACATGGCATCGAGGCTACGGTCGACATCGGCTTCAGTGGTGGCCCAAGAAGACACGCTAATACGCATCGCAACATATCCCTGCCATACCGTGCCCCCACACCAACAGGTACCATCCTCCTGCAGTCGAGCAATTACCCGGTGCGTTGTTTCCTCATCCCCAAAGGAGACCAGTACCTGGTTGATCACAACCTCGTTGAGGACTTCGTAGCCAGCTTCGGTCAGACCCTTGGCAAAGCGCGCCGCCTGTTTACAGCTACGTTCGATGAGCTCGGCCAACCCGGAGCGACCGAGCGACAACAGCGCCGCCCATATCTCGACGCCGCGCGCACGCCGCGACATCTCGGGCGTGTTGTGACGCGGCGGGGGTTCTGTGTTTCGTACCAGGTAGGGGGCACTGCCTGTCATGGCCGCACGCAGGGGTTCCGCGTCGCGGCAAATCGCGACGCCGCTATCGTAAGGAACATTGAGCCATTTGTGTCCATCCAGGGCCCATGAGTCAGCGTTTGCGAAAGGACGGGCAAGGTGCGATCGTTCAGGTGCTGCTGCCGCCCACAACCCGAATGCGCCGTCCACATGTACCCACGCGCCAACCTCATGGGCACGCGCGCAGATTTCTTCCGCTGGATCAAACGCACCGGTGTTTACGTTCCCTGCCTGGATGCACACAATTGTGGAAACCGGCAGTTGTGGCAATGTGTCGGCGCGCATTCTTCCTTGCCCATCTACCGGGACGCGTAAGACGCGCTCACGCCCCAGACCCAAGAGACTAAGCGCCTTTAGCAGGCTAACATGTACTTCTTCACCCACCACCACTGTGACGGGCGGCGCATCAAACAGTCCCTGCGCATCGACATCCCATCCCCGTTTCTGCAAGATCGCATGTCGGGCGGCTGCCAAGCCAGAAAAATTCGCCATCGTCGCCCCGGTCACAAATGCGACGTTGGCCTCACGCGGCAGGCCAAGCACATCGACCAACCAACGCTGGGTGATCTCTTCGATCGCCAACCCGATCGGCGACATCACGGCCGACGCGGCATTCTGATCCCAGGCGCCTGCGAGCCAGTTGGCGGCCAATGCAGCGGGCAACACGCCGCCGGTTACGAACCCGAAGTAACGCCCACCCGCAGTAGCGACGGTGGCGCCGGATCCGACMTCATCAAGCAYGCGGATCACATCTGCCGGGTCMGTSGGTGCGTCTGGCAGCGGCACATCCAACTCCGTCAGGCGYGCRAGCGATTCCGGTGACGCGCTCACACCACGCGCATCCAACYCCTCAAGATAAYGACTCGCGCGTTCGGCCGCCGCCTTAAGTAGATCGTTCATGCCGTCGTGGCCACCGCTCATGATCGTAAATACGAGGCGCCGTTTACGTCGATGATGCCCCCAGTCAAGAATTCAGATCCGTCCGACGCCAAGAACAAAACGGTGTGCGCCACCTCCTCCGGTCTAGCCACACGTCCGAGGGGACTTTGGTTACGAATCTCGTCTCCCCTGGGCCCCGCCAATGACTCCGCCGCCATATCAGTATCAACAAACCCAGGTGCAACGGCGTACACAAATATATTGTGCGGCGCTAGCGCTTTGGCCATGGATTGACTGAAGGCGTTCAATCCCGCCTTGCTGGCACCATAAGCCGGTGCTTGTGGTTCGCCCCTGAACGCCCCGCGCGAAGAAACATTTATAATTCGCCCACCTCCTTGCTTCATCATGTGCTCAACAACACAAAAAGTCAGATTGGCGGGCCCATCCAGATTTACCGCTAGTGTCTCACGCCATAGATTGCGCCATTGTTCGTAAGATGCCTCCGACACGATATGTGTTCTGAAGATACCCGCGTTGTTTACGAGAATATCGATCCGACCCATTTTGGCAATGGCTGCATTAACGAAGTCCCGTGTCGCCTCAGGGTCTTTGATGTCTGCTTGCAGGACTATATGGCCATCGCCTCGCAATAGATCCAGGGTTTCGGTCGCGTTAACCTCACCTTTGTGATAGTGCACGACAACACGTGCGCCGTTGGCAGCAAACTGTTGAGCGATGGCGCGACCGATGCCACGAGAAGCGCCGGTCACGACGACTGTTTTTCCGGAAAAATCCATCGGCCCGTTCTCGCTCATGTGTTCTACGTTATCTCTTACCGGCCGGTAATCCGAACGTCAACAACAACCCGAACAGGGTAAGGCCGCTAAATATAATCAGTGTCCAACCAGGAATACTCAACCCCAGAAACGTCCAGACGACTTCGGCACAATCACCGCTACCACGCAATACAAGCCTTATAGTCTTAGTAATAGGAAAGGCTTGTAGCATGTAATCAAGATCGACACCGCATTCGGGTACTTGGTCGGCCGGTAGATTCTGTAACCACACATGCCGACCAGCGACGGCCGCACCGAGCCCAGCCATCAAGGCGACAAGCACACCATATATGCGACGACCAAAACTATGTGGATTGTGAATCGCAGCTACCAACAGCAACAGGCCGACGCCAAGTACGAATACACGCTGAAAAATACACAGCGGGCATGGTTCTAGGTCCATGACAAATTGAAAATACAACGCTGTCATCAGCAATGCTAGGCAAAACATAACCCCAAGCGCGAAAAGCGTGCGCGGCGACCGCAAAAGATTGTAAACCACTGACGATTCCATAACAGATTCCTATTTTATCGCCTCCGCGATCCACATAGTCTGATATAAGAAGGTCTCGGCGGTAATGTCTTCGGCCTCGGCTGCGGCTAAATCCAGATCACGCTGGCTCACCGCCCCCATTTCTAACAGAGAATCTGCTACCGTGGCAATGATCCCAAGCCAGTTCTGCAAGAATGCCCTACACCTTTCAGGTTCCCGGCCATGCGCGGTGATAACGTGAGGTGTAACGCGTAAATCTCGAAGACCCTGTCTTATCAGTAACGGGTACAGATTCAACGCTACCTCCGGTGAACCGCGGCCATCACCATACGCATAGTGAGTACGTGCACGGAAACACTTCATCAAATGTGTCTTATCTGGCCCACAATGGTAGCTGGCATCATGCGGCTCACTAATAATTATGCGCCCACCTGGCTTAGTGATTCGACACATCTCGGCTATCAGTGGAATCGGATCAGGTTGATGAATCAACACACAGCGGCAAAAGGTAGCGTCCACACAACCATCAGCGAGGCCAGTATTATCGCCACCGGCCGTACGGAACTCCGTATTCTTCAGGCCCATAGTGCAAGCCTGTTTGGCGGCCGCTTCGTTTTGTTTCGATTTTACATCGATGCCAACATAGCGTCCGCGAGCAACTTGCTTTGCGATCCAGAGATTGGCACCAACCCCACTGCCGATTTCGCAAACCACATCCGTCGACGAAAACTTTATGCCAGCCGTATCGCCGTAGAGCTCGCGCTGTCGATAGAGGCGTGCCTGTTCTTGTTCACTCGCCCCTAGGGAATAGAAGGGTGCTGCCATGGTCGAATAGTAAACGAAGTTCCCTACCCAGCGGCAGCTTTTGGCCTAGAGATCGTATGCGTGCTCGAACCGCGTATAATGATTGACGCACTCGCCGGCCCTAACCGTGAAGGCATTCCTATGATTGAGCCTGGTAATTCAACTGCCAGTCATTTGCTTCGATCGCGCCTGTTTCGTGTATGGTTAGCAGCGTGCGCGTTTATATATGCAGGCCTCGCGCATACTCAACCGATGGCACCGGTGCCCGCTGTTGACCTCAGCCGGCACAGTGTACCGCTAGATGCGATCTACTTTGACACCTTCCGCCGCGATATACGGGCGGTGCCGTTAACCTTAGCGTCGCACGGACTGATCGCACATTTGCGCGATGCGATTCCACCGTTGCACCATCCTAAGTATGAGTCGCGTACTGCCGCTGACTGGTTAACCAATGATGACATCGTTATCGGTTATGCGGCGGGCGATCAGGCATGGGCCTACCCAACCCGTATCCTCAATTTTCACGAGATCGTTAACGACACACTCGCCGGCGAACCCGTGCTGATCGCCTATTGTCCGCTGTGTGCAAGCGGCTTCGTCCTCAGCCGGCGACTGGACGATCGCGTGCTTACGTTTGGCAATACCAGCGCCCTGTACCAGTCCGACATGGTAATGCTGGACTATGAAACGGGCAGTTATTGGTGGCATGTCGCCGGCGAAGCCATCGTCGGTACACTCACCGGCGCCAGCTGGAGACCCTACCAGCAATCACAACAACATGGGAACAATGGCAAACCATATACCCACACACCAAAGTGCTGTCGCGTGACACGGGGCACCGTCGCCCTTATGAAAACCGTCCCTTTGCTCGGTATGCCGACATGCTTAATCGAGGTCGATTCGCATTTCCAGTCAGTGGCGCAGCAAGAGATGGACGCCTTTTACCCGCTACTACCGTTCTAGGCGTGAAGGTAGGCGACGCGGTACGGGCGTACCGTCTGGATGACACCGCCCCTAACGCCATTATGGATTCTCTCGGCGATCAACGACTCGTTGTGTTTACGGCGGGCGGCGGCACTGGCGGTGCTGCCTATAAGCCTGTCGCCAGAGGCCAAAAACTTACGTTTGTACTCCGTGAGGGTAAATACACCGATCAGGAAACCGGCAGCGTTTGGAATCTGGCAGGAACTGCAATCGATGGGTCACTCAAGGGTACGAACCTCATACCATTGCCGACAAAAACTTCTTTCTGGTTTGCCCTCGTCGCGGCGGAACCGGACATTACAGTTTACGAAGCGGTGTCGGGTCAGTGACCGACGGGAAACAAGTTTTATCTGATACCTATAAGAAAGCGCGGCGTGTCGTCGTAGCGATTGTCGGTGGCAGTGTCGTGGTTGTTGGAATCCTGATGATTGTTCTGCCTGGACCCGCCATCCTAGTCATTCCTGCTGGCCTCGCCATACTCGGTATTGAATTTACCTGGGCACGCCGCTGGTTACGCAAACTAAAAGCAAAGACACGAGAGACAATCGATTACTTTAATCGTGATCACGAATCTTCTAACAAATCCTCCCCTCCCTAACCAGCAAACTGCTTCGACAACTCGGTCGCTGATCCGGCAACTGCTCCTCGACCGCTGTTCCTAACGCGGTTCTACCTCCTCCATCCATGGAGTCGTGCGTTGCTCTACGGCGTCGCCAACCGCCGGAATCTCCATCGTTCCCTCACTCATTAATACCGCTGCCCCACCAACCTGAATCTTCGTGATTTCGCCGTCTTGCTTGAACACTTCAAGCTCGAGAATGCTCGGGCGTTGCATTTCAAGCCCCTGCTCTATGGTCCAGCGTGCATAGTCCTTATCAGCTTTGTCGCGCACGCCAAGATAACCGCCGAGTGCAGCGACGGCCGAGCCAGTGGCTGGGTCTTCGTCGACACCCAAGTTGGGGGCGAACATGCGCGCATGCAGGTCGGAACCCGGCAACTCGCCATCATAGGAAAAAACGAAGATGCTAGGCGCCCAATAGGAAGAAAGCACTGCCTCCCATAGTTCTCGTTTCATCCGCGCTCGTGCCACTGTTTGGCGATCGCGTAGCGGCACAAACAAGAATTGGGTTCCACATGACACCGCCTGCGGCGCATTGTCGGCGCCTAACAGATCAGACTCCGCTAGCGAGAGCATGGTGGCAAGTTCACTTGACGATGGCGGTGGTGGGCCAAACTCAGGCAACTTTGGTGCCGTCAGTTTCGCCGTTACCGGCGTTCCATTCACGAGCTCAATAGAGACGTCTACCGGACCTGCGCCCTCCTCGAAAACGATATTCACGGGATTGGCATCAAGCGCTAGCTCGCCGATCGCTGCCAGCACAACCGCCGTGCCCACCGTCGGATGCCCAGCGAACGGAAGTTCAGCCCCGGGCGTAAAGATGCGTAGACGACGAGTATTGGCCGAATCCTTGGGCGGAAAAACGAAAACAGTTTCGGAAATGTTGAATTCGCGTGCCACTGCCTGCATCTGCGCAGATTGAAGCTCACGCGCATCAGGAAACACTGCCACTTGATTGCCGCCAAAGGGACGATCGCTAAAGACATCGGCGGTGTAGTATTTATAACGCATCACTTGCTATTCACGTAGTTGGATATTTCAATCAGGTTTTGATCCGGATCTCTTATGTACACCGATTTGAGGGCGCCAATCGCGCCCGTTTTATCCACGGGTCCTTCGACGATATCGATGCCGCAATCACGCAAATGCTGCATCACTTGCTCTAGCGGCGTCTCCGTAATAAAACAAACGTCCGCTGAACCCGGTGTTGGCCGTAAGGCTCTGGGCTCAAACTCCTTGCCGGCTTGATGCAAGTTGATTTTTTGGCTGCCAAACGTCAACGCCGTGCGATTATCAGCAAACGTGACCACATCGGTGCCCAGTACCCGGGTGTAAAAATCACACGTCGCCTTGATATCGGCAACGGTGAAAACCACATGGTCCAGCCTATCGATCTTCATGCGTTCGCGCTCCGTCAACACGTAGTCGGAATAATCGATTCTATCGCAAACTTGAGACTGCATACGAATTTTGCACTACAATCGCGCAGTGTGGCTTCGCGCCCACGTCAGTGAGTCTCTTTGGGATCGGTTGATGATAAAGGTCGGAATTGTCGGTGCAAGCGGTTACATGGGGGGTGAGGCCTTGCGGGTGTTGCTCGATCACGCCGGCGTCAACGTCGCCTGGGGCACGAGCAGAACCCCTTCCCCGATTGAGGAGCACCACCCAAACCTGTACGGCACAGGGTTTGAGCTCATTCACCTCGATGATGCGACACCGTGTGACGTTGTCTTTCTCGCCCTGCCGACGACAGCATCCATCGAAGCCGCGGCAAAATTTCTTGACCAAGGTTGCAAGGTCATAGACCTAGGATCTGCCTTCCGCCTTTCGGACCGAGTGGTGTGGGAGTCGGTTTACGGACAGACTCACAGCGACTGGCCGTTGGCGCAAGAGGCTGTCTATGGCATTACCGAGCTGCATAAAGACGAAATTGCCAAGGCAAGGTTGGTGGCAAATCCGGGATGCTTTTCCTCAGCTGCTATCCTGGGACTGGCGCCATTGATCAAAGAAGGCCTGATCGACGAGAGCAAGATCGTCGTCGATGGTCTTTCAGGCACGGCTGGGGCTGGTGCCGAACTCTCGCGCGCCGCCCACCACCCCGAAATCGGCAACAATCTGATTCCTTATAATGTCGTTAATCACCGACATACATTTGAGATGGAACAGGAACTTTCAGCGTTGGCGGACAATAGGGTGCATGTGCACTTTACACCAACCTATGTCCCCATCGTTCGCGGTATTCTCGACGTGTGCCATGCATTCCCCAAGAAAACGATGTCGCGCGATGCCATCATCGAGATCTACCGCGAGTTTTACGCCAACGAACCCTTTATTGAAGTGTACGACCGCCCCAAGGATCCGAAAGCGTCCTGGCAGTACAAACCCTACCCGTGGGTCAGTACCGTGGCCGGCACGAACTATTGTTTCATCGGCGTAGACGTGGATGAGGCGCGTGGGCGTATCGTCGTATTCAGCGCGCTCGACAGCATCGGCAAGGGTGGTGCGCAAGTCGGTATTGAGAACATGAACCTGATGTTTGGTTTAGAGCGTACGACTGGACTCACACGGCGAGGCGCGCATCCAAACTAACCATCAGACCGGTGCCGTCATCAATAAGATATTACCCGTGTATTGTATCAATTTGTGCGGGACTACCGCGGCACGATCAACGGTCTTAAAACCGTTGCGTTCGTAGAGGCGCATAGCATCCGTGTTCTGCTCGAACACAAGCAGACTGAGCTCGTTGAATCCTCTGCCTTGTGCCTGGCTACGAGCGATAGTTAGCAGCTTCGCCCCCAGCCCTTGTCCTCAAAACTCTGGAAAAAATGCCATCGCGCAGATGTACCACGACCCCGGTGCCTCCAAACTATACGGCGCTAATACTTGATCCTCGACCGCTGTTCCGGCAACTCGGTCGCTGCTCCTCGACCGCTGTTCCAGACGCGGTTCTCGGCAACTGCTCTCGGCGCTGCTCTAACTCCTGTATCCCTGCAGTCGTACCTCCTCCATCTGACCTCCAGGCGACCGACAGGGATGTCGGAAATTAGGGCAATGCAAGGAGCGATTGCCGAGACGGCGGAAATGCAAAAGGAGTGTAGGCCGCTTCTGCGCATCCCTGCGCCCGCGGCATTAGTGCATCCATGCACGTCAGAACAATCCTAGCCGTGGAGTCGTGCGTTTCGGCTAGGCTCACCCACTTCATCAGCAATGAGAAAGGTCACCAGTACACCCATCACTTAGTCGTCTTGGCTTGCGACGATACAGTTTTTGTAGGTAAAAACGGTCCTGTCACTCGCGTAGCGGCGCTCACCAATCTCAATTGGGCTTAGCCCAGGATAGTCCACCTGCATCGTTGTCCAGGTATATTCAGCCACACCACCCGAAGCGATCTTGAGCAAGCGAGCAATATCGTAGCAATCCTCAATGGTTGCTGGTCTAAAGGGGGCTTCGACAATCATGGCGCTAGTTAGAGGTAATGCTCGTGTCGCCGTGGCATGCTCAATCGTAAAACCAGAACTCGATCTCGGACGTATCGACGTCAGTGCGTGCCGCATGCACGGTGCCAGCAGGGATTTTGTACCAATCACCGACCTTATATCGGTGTTCGACACCTTCTATGGTAATTATCATTTCCCCTTGCGTGATTACTCCCACGTTGTCGGTCTTGTGGGTATGTTCCTCCAGTGCCATACCCGCCGGATACGAAGCGAACAACACATCACAACCTTCGGCCGCAAGTTTGTAAGCATCAAATGGGCCCTCGAACGGGGGCAGGCTACGTAATTGTTCCGGAAAATGGGGCATTGTTGCTGTCCTCTTGGTTGAACTGATTGGGTCGCTATACCGGGGGCAACCGCGGCCAGTAGGCTGGATCACTGCCAACGCTGCAGAAACTCAGGGATTACTCGGTTCAAGTAATCTTCATAGTGTTGCGCTATAAATTCTTCGGCATCCCATGGACCATCAAGGCTGTCAATGCCCACAGGACCGGCCACATAGGCGGACGCATGATGCTCGTTGCCTTGTGCATCTATGACTAGCACCGATTCTTTTACATATAAACCAAGATCAACGTCCTCGAAATCATCTAAAAGTTCTGACAGTCCTTCGTCGAAGTCAGGGATCAAAATCCCAGACACCGAGGCACCGGACTCGGACACGATTGCCGGTATCGGTGGCCATCCTTCTTGCTTCAGGGTGTAGCACTGGTAGTTGGGCAGGCGCGCGCGCGTGGTCACAAACACCCTACCGGTTAGCGCCTCTAGCAATTTCGGGTGCGTCAACACCCCGTAGGTGAATAGCTTGAAGGCCATGGCGTAAAATGGGTCGTAGTCGTGTCTAAACCGACAAATGATACTGATACTGCCTCACAGGATATACCGTGCCACCTCTTCCTCATTCCATGCTATGCCGTGGCCAGCTGAGCTAGAAACCTTTGCATGCCCGCGTTCGATCGTCAGTGGTTCAAGCAGGATGGGATTGGCCCAATCCACGTATTCCAACCAGTGGCTGGTTGGCGTGACAGCGAGGAGATGTGCGCTTACCTCAGGGAATAAGTGACTCGACATCGGCAACCCAACCGGTTCGGCTAACGCCGCAGCTCGCAACCAACCGGTGATCCCGCCGATTTTCATCACATCAGGCATAAAGAAATCGCACGCGCCGACGGCCAGCGCTTGCGCCATATCGTGGGCTCCCCAGCAGTTTTCCCCTAACTGAATTGGTGTTCGCGCTTTGCTCCGAATTTGGGCATGACCCGTATAGTCATCGGCACGGGTGGGTTCCTCGATCCAACAAAGCCCCTCGTCATCCAGATGTAGGACGCGCTGCTGCGCTTCTGCGACGGATAGCGACTGATTAAAATCAGCCATCACCAAGATATTCGCAGCGACCGCGCCACGGATAGCACGAACCACCGAAACGTCAGCCGAGATCTCCGGGTAACCTAACCTCACCTTTATCGCGAGAAACCCCGGAGTTATTAGTTCTAACGCTTCGTCGGCCGCTCGCTCGCTGCCGATAATACCGAGGCCATTGCTATTGTATGCTGGTATGGGTTTCGCTTGGCCGCCGAGAAAACGTACCAACGGGAGTTGTGCCGCCTTCGCGAGGGCATCCCATGCCGCCATATCTATCCCGGCAAGCGCCATACCTACTAAGCCTTTCGTTCCCAGAAGGCAAAACTTTCCCTCAAGCTTTTGTCCGATGGCTAGCGGGGCGACAAGGTCGCCTTTGATCAATTCCTCAATCTCCTTCAGAAAGCGTACCATCGAGTCTAGCGCGAGTGGGGTATAGCAAAAAAGATAACTACAGCCCGTTAGACCTTCTTCAGTTTGAAGATCGATCAATACGAGCGGCGCTGTACTTATAAGCCCTCCACTTGTCTGCAAGGGCCGCTGCATCGGCACGTTTACCGCCCGCACACGCAGCGCCCGGATCGTGAGTTCTGTACCTTGAGGAGTCACGTTCATTGGAAGGGTGTTCTTTTCCTATGCCGAGCCAGTCAGTTTCCTGGTAAGTATGCCTGCCAGTAGTCCTGCTGTGAATCGATTGATGATAGGCTCAACCAATCCCATTGATATGCCCGTAAGCTTTATGAATGTGAGCGTTATTAGTAGCGTCAATATACTGGTCAGCACCACCACGATCTCATTTTTCTATAGCCGACGATCAACGCTGCCAGGATTGGCGGAATAGTCAATATCACGGGTGCTATTTGAGCGTTGTTCTCCGGCACTTTGAGTCCACCAAAGATAATGAGGGCTGCCTCCACACCCAAAGACAAGACCACATAGGTGATCGCAAAAACCTACGGTTTTCTAGTTAAGCGCCTATCACTTTATTCAACGTCTCCGGTCTACGATCTTCTGCTTTCCTACAAACAGCACGGCCGGACCCCGAGTGGCTGCTAGCAGACGAAACATGAACCTTTACGACCTCGTCAGCACACAGCTGGCTCAACTATCAGCACACACCTACCGCTCGTCGGGTCAGACTTCTGCTCAGATACGCCTAATTTATGATGGCGCCGGCAGGGCCACGATCGGCTTGAGCATCGCGGCGGCAATACCAACCAGGAGACACATCATGAAATCATGGAAGCGAATCAATATATTAGCAGTGATGTTGTCGCTGCTGTTGTTTACCGCGGGCGTGCTTGCCAGCGGGGAAATCAAGGACTCCCTGTTCCGAGAGGCAACGACCGCACGCCAAGCAGCCGAATCGGCGGGGGCGAAGCTATTTGCACCTAAGACTTATGGTAAGGCGATAAAACGCTATCAAAACGCCGAACGCAAGTTTAGCGGTGGTGGCAATATCGACACTATTCGCAGCGAATTAGCGGTGGCCACCGAGCTATTCCAAAATGCGGCTAAGGTGAGCACCTCAGCGTCAACTGAACTCGCGGCCGTTATGAAGACACGCACCGACGCCGAGAAAGTCGATGCCCCGAAATATGCAAAGGCATTGTGGCAACGGGCCGAGCAGATATTTGCAAAAGCAACAGCAGAATTTGAGCGTGGCGCAACTAAAGCTGCGAAACGAAAGGCAAGTGAAGCCGAGAAGATTTATCGGGATGCAGAACTGGCTACGATAAAGACCACGTATCTTAGCGACACCCGCGCACTGCTTCGTCAGGCCGAAAAACTCAAGGTACACAAGCACGCGCCCAAGACTCTACAGAGAGCAAAAGACAACTTGCTGGCAGCGGAAAAGGCGCTTAATGAAGACCGCTACGATCTAGATCGTCCACGCAGTTTGGCGCAACAGGCCAAGTATGAGGCAAAACACGCGATTTACTTGGCCCGGTTTATCGGTAGTGCTAAAGACAAGAAACTCAGCACCGAGGACGTAATCAGGGAGTGGGAGTTACCGATCGAAAGAATCGCGGCAGCGGCTGACATGCGTGCAGCGTTTGATGAGGGCTATGAAGCACCTACGAGGCAAATAATCGAATACATCGAAGATCAGCAGTCCAACTCGCAAAAACTTCGCCAAAATAATGGCGAACTACTGGTAGAGGTCGAGCAATTGCGACGTGTCGCCGAAGAGCACGGTCTGTTATCGCAACGTTTAGCCACTGAAACTCAAGTACGCTCGAAACTGGAGCAACAAGTCAGCATGCTAGAAACCGAGAACCAACAATTACAACTCGCACTCGGCGGCGCGACGGAAGAACAGGCGGCACTCTCAGGGGCTCGGACACAATTGGCACAAGAAGTAGGCGAACTGCAGTTACAACTCAAACAAATGCAGACTACGCTGGGTGGCATGTCAGAGGAACGAATTTCGCTGTCACAGCAGTTGGACGCCCACGCTCGAGTCCGCAAGCAGTTCGATGAGATCGAAAAAATATTTTCTCGTAAGGAGGCTCAAGTACTACGTGAATCAAACGACATCATTATTCGTCTCGTCGGCCTAAATTTTGCGGTTGGTCGATCCACCATCGAGCCGAAAAATTTTCAACTGCTGACGAAAGTGCAAAAGGCGATTCGCGTCTTCCCTAAGAGCGACCTCACGATCGAGGGCCATACGGATTCGTATGGTAGTGACCAGGCGAATCTTGCGCTGTCAAAAAAACGAGCGGAAGCGGTCAAACAATACCTGTTGGCCAACATGGCTCTGCCATCGTCGAAAGTTGCTGCCGTCGGCTTTGGTGAAACTAGACCGGTTGCTAACAACGAAACCGATGCAGGCCGTACAAAAAACCGGCGCATTGATGTCGTCATTAGACCCAAACTAAACAACTAGCTCGCAAACGCATTTGCCATCGTAAGCCGCGTATTTCATACGCGTGGGCGGTCGCTTTCGTGCCACCATACGACCCCCACCAATCGCGATGATAAACGCCAACCACCGTAGGGCGTGGTAACGCTCAACCAGCGTACGTCACTGACACTTGGAAGATAGAGACTATCGGAGAACGCACGAGCTTGATCGCGGCCGCCCACCGCATGAGGCTAGGGCCTGGCCGGACGTTGATTACTACACCGATCAGAATGATACCGAGCGTATGATACATGTGGTACTCGACGGCAGTCTGATAAACTGACAACATTCGGGACTCGAGCCTGGCCTCGAGTCCATGTGCACCAAAAGCGCCAACAGTAACCGCCAGCGCCGCGCAGAACGCGCCTGTTGCAACATATCGTATTGAACTTACCCGTACGATTGCCAGAACGAGAAACCAATACTGGAGAATAAGCTATGCCATCTTTCGATGTAGTGTCTGAAATCGACATGCATGAATTAACCAACGCGGTTGACCAGACCAATCGGGAGATCGGAAATCGTTTCGACTTCAAGGGTGTTGATGCAAAAGTAAAACAGGAAACCAATGTCCTAACCCTGGAAGCGCGGGTAGAGTTTCAGCTCAAGCAGATGATAGACATGTTGGTGCTAAAGCTGACCAAGCGCGGCATTGATGTCGAAGCACTGGAGGAAGGCAAGGTCCAGGAGACGCTGAATAAGGCTACCCAGGTCGTCACGGTAAGACGGGGCATCGAAAGCAACCTGGCACGTAAAATGGTGAAAACCATCAAGGACAGCAAAATGAAAGTGCAAGCAGCGATCCAGGGGGACAAGCTGAGAGTTACCGGCAAGAAACGGGATGACTTACAGAAAGTCATGGACTTGCTGCGAGAAGCAAAAGTCGGCTTGCCACTTCAATTCGTCAATTTCCGCGATTGATCCGGACGGCTGATGTTGCTAGATCATCCTGACGATATCTTTGCCGCTAGACACTACGAGCAAGTGCGGCGCCTGCCAGCCGAGGCAGAGACCTTGCCGCCGTGGTGTTATACGCACCGCGACTTTTACCAACGAGAGTTACAACGTCTGTTTCGACGGTCATGGAACTGTGTCGGCCGCGTGGAGCGCCTGCCTCATCCCGGGGACTTTGTGGCATTCGAGCTTGCCGGCGTACCCACTATGCTGGTGCGAGATGAAGGTGGGCGTTTGCGCGCCTTCGCTAATACTTGTCGACATCGGGGTACTCAACTCCTGGAGGGCAGCGGAAATTGCAAACCTTTGATTCAGTGTCCGTATCACGGCTGGAGCTATCGACTCGACGGTAAGCTCGCCGGCGCGCCCGAAATGGCAAAAGTGTCCGCTTTCCAGCAAGGCGATTACAGCTTAATCCCGGTCAGACGCGAGACGGGTTTATATTCATAAATTTTGATGAGGATGCTGCCGACTTTGACAGCTACCTAGGGGATTTCTCTGAAACATTTGCACCCTATAGCCTTGGCGAAATGCGTTGTATACGCCGGCGCCAATACGAAGTGGCGTGTAATTGGAAACTGTTCATCGAAGTGTTTATGGAGTGGTATCACCTAAAGGCGGTGCACTCAAACTCGCTGGATTCCATAAAGTACGATCATCCTGATCCGGTCGACAAAACCAAAGGCCAGTATGTAACGCAGTTCGGTACCCACGAAGGCACTGGCGCGCTGCTCAAGGGTCATGGTCATACCGGCTTTCCACCCATCGCCACCCTTAGTGGTCGACTACTGAGCGGTACGCGATATGCGCTGGTCTATCCCGCCTTCGTCGTCGCCGCCAGCACTGATAGCATGTGGTACTTTGAATGCTATCCCCAAGGCCCTGATCGCACACGCTACGCCATGAGCGTGTGCTTTCCCGAAAACACGATAGCGCGACCAGATTTCCAGGAACATGTGGGAACTTACTTTGAGCGCTTTGACGCGGGTATCGTTGAGGATAATGCCATTCTAGAACGACAGCAGGCAGGGTTAACTTCGCCGTTGGCTCGCGCGGGACGGTTATCTCCGCTAGAACCGATCGTCGGATTATTCGCTCAATGGATATTAGATGGTGTCCTCGACGACGCCAACTAGAGATAGATGCATAGGATTCACTTTAACTCTATTTCAACAAACACGAACTCGTACTCATTAGCATTTACAACCATGCTCTACCCCGACCTTTCTAAAGTACGAACAACCGGCCTCAAGCTCCGCGGAACCTACGCCATCTTTGGTTTCTAGAACAAGTTTTCCAGTTATCAATGGCACCACAATATAATCATATTCATGCCGGTGCCAGCCGGTTTCCGCACCAGGCGCAAACCGCCATTCGGTAGTAATGACACGATCATTATCTATTTGAATCGTGGGGGTTGCTTTTGGTCTCACCGACAGTGAGTTTCCTTCAACCACTGATATAGCGTTCGAGTTCCTTGATTACCAATTTCTGCTCAGCGATGACCGTCTTCACGAGATCGCCGATGGAAAGCATGCCACACAATCGTTCTCCATCCATAACCGGAAGATGACGGATGTGTTTCTCGGTCATCAGCGCCATACATTCCTCGATGCTTTGATCAGGTGAAACGTAGACAACATGGGTCGTCATGATGTCCTGAATGGAGGTTTCTTGTGATCTACCTTTGAGTATCACCTTGCGCGCATAATCCCTTTCGGAAACGATGCCTACCGGCTTTTCACCCGTCATTACAAGTAGTGCGCCAACCTCTTTTTCGGCCATCAGCTTGATTGCCTCTAACACCGAGGCGTCTGGTGTAATGGACCAAACGTCCGACCCTTTGCCATCTAAGATCTGCTGTACTGTTTTCATCGGTGTCCCTCCAACGTCAGTTTGATAGACGCGTCTTTAATCCAGTTCGCTGACTCGATGCGCGCTCGCCGCTAACCATGTCGGGCTGATCTCGACCCCCCAACCGGGGGCGTCGGAGATTTGTACCTTTCCATCGCTGGCTTCTAGCGCGGGACTAAACAACCCCTCCTGCCAAGGATAATACGTGGTCGGTTCAATCGAGAATTCGACATAAGGGCCTGCATTCTCGATCGCTCCCATCATATGTAGCGAAAACACCGTGACCATCGACAGGTTAGCGGAATGCGGAACACATGCTAGGCCGGCATCCTTCGCCATCGCCGCCACTCGCAGTGCCCGAGTCAGACCACCAACATAACATACATCGGGTTGTACAATATTGACAACGTGGGTGGCTATCATATGCCGCCACAGCGGTAATGAATTGTCCTGCTCGCCACCGGCAACCGGAATTTCCAATGCGCGTGTCACTTCCGCCGTCCACGTGAATTCCCAGTATGGACACGGCTCTTCGAAGTGACAGACACCATTGTCGGCCAGCATGGCGCCCACTTCAATCGCTTTCTTGGGCGTATAACAGCTGTTGGCATCAACGAGTAACGCCACATCGTCGCCAACCGCGTGGCGTACGGCTGGTACGATGGCGTCACTGCGACCGGGCCACTCATCCTCGTCGTGCCCACACTCTTTGCCGACACGAATCTTGAAAGCATTGTAGCCATGCGTATCGCGCAGGCGTACCAGTCGATCGGCCTCGTCTTCGGGCGTGATATCCCTACGCATGCTCGATGCATACACCGGAAAAGGACGCGGCTGTCCGCCTAGGAGCTCACAAACGCTTTTGTTGGCAAGCTTGCCTCGCAAGTCCCACAGGGCCGTGTCCAGACCGGCCAACGCGCGACGTAGATAGGAGCCCGGAAACTTATGCTCCTTCTCAGGGATGTCATCCACCAAGGCATCGATATCGTGGGCATCGCGACCGAGCGCATGCGGCGCCACCTGCCGGTGCATGACGGTGGTAGAGATGTCGGCATTATAAGGTGAGATCTGCCCCCAGCCCTCGGCGCCATCGTCGGTACGCACCCGCACCATACTGACGAACGTATTGCTGAAGGTCTCGATGCTCTTGATTTTCACTGCCGATACCTCGGTGATGCAAACAATTAGGCTAGCGCCTCAATGCGCGTTCGGAACATGAGACGCCATAAGAGTACGACAGCCGTGACTGTGAGCCCCAATGCCAAGCCCCACCACAATCCGAGGGCGCCGAATTTGAGTGGAAAACAAAGCACCCAACCGCCGAGCGCGCCAAGCAGCCAATACCCGACGGCCGCAATCCACAACGGTGCGATTGTGTCTTTGATACCACGAAGCGCACGCGTGGCGATTGCTTGCAGGCCATCAAAGACCTGAAACACGGCGGCAATACCTGCTAGCACCACCGCAAGTGGTAACACGTCAACCGTCTGTGGATCATCGAGATCCAGAAAGATCGAGACCAGCGTGGCCGGAAACGTCCACATCAAACTCGCCATGAAGGCCATCACAAGCAGACCAAGCACGAGACCGGTGACGGTGGATCGACGTACCGCTAATCGATCATTCGCGCCCACGCCTTGGGCAATACGAATCCCGATTGCCTCTCCCACCGCCAATGCAAGCACAAAGCCTACCGCCAATACGGTTATGACGATAGCGTTGGCCGCTAGCCACAAGGCGCCGAGTACCCCCATGAAGATCGACAGCGCCGCAAACAGACCGCCCTCCAACGCGGTAATCCCGGCCACCGGCAAGCCCAAGCGAAAGATCTGCGCGCACACCGGTAATTCTATCCTGAAGCCAGCACGGTAGAGTCGGTAAACCTGGAAGTGTTTGGAGAACGCAGTGTAAACCACGATCGCGCATAACATTAACCAGACTGTGACCGTGGTGGCCCAACCCGCACCGGCAACCCCCAGCTTAGGCAAACCGAGCCTTCCGAAAACCAATCCATAGGTAAAAAATAGGTTCACGCCGATCGCAGCCACTGCGATAACCATCACCGAACTAGTGCGCGACAATGCACTAACGAAGTTTCTCAGTACCATGAAGCACAAGTACGGCAGAAAGCTCCAAGCCGCAGCACGCAAATAGTAATCTGCGAACGTAATAACTCGCATATCCTGACCCGTTAGTGCAAGGATGGACGCTAGATGCCACCCGATTAAGGTTCCGGGGATGGACAAAATCAACGCAACCCAAAGGCCTTGGCGGATTACACGGCTTACCCCTGCTTCGTTGTTGGCGCCGAACGCCTCAGCCGCAAGCACGCCGACAATCGACACAACCCCAACGGCGACAAGCAGCAGCTCAAAGAACACGCTTGTCGCCAAGCCGACGGCGGCAAGCTCGACACTGCCGAGGCGACCGACGATCACCATGTCGGTGAACGCCATGGCGATCTCGGCCAAATAGGCAGCTGCAAGTGGTGTACTGATGCGAAGTAATGCGCGCAACTCCGCGCGGTTGAAGGTTTTCAACTACGTGCGTCCGTCAATCCGTTTCAAAACACAATCACGTTGCGCAATGCCTCGGCTCGATTGACGGATGCGATGGCCTCGTTGATGTCTCCCAATGGATAGCGGTTGGTGATTAACTCGTCCAACTTCAAACGGTCTTGCTGGTAGAGCTCGACGAGTTTCGGCACATCCACGCGCGGCCGGGCGGATCCCATCTTGCTACCCAATATGCGCTGACCGTTGTCGACGATGTCGACTACCTCTATTTCTGCCTTGGCACCAACCGGCGGCATACCGACGATAACCAGGGTTCCACCACGTCGCAGTAAGCCCATACCTTGCTCAACCACCTTGGTGCTGCCGACAGTAACAAAGACGTAGTCCGCGCCACGCCCTTGCGTGAGTGAACGCACCACCGCTTGCGCGTCTTGCTTCTTGGAATTGATGGTGTGGGTGGCACCAAACACCTTCGCTGCCTCGAGCTTGTTGTCCGCGACATCGATGGCAATGATCGGATGCGCGCCAGATAACGCTGCTCCCTGAATACTGTTCAGACCCACACCGCCGGTGCCGATCGTAACCAGGCTGCTACCCGACGGGACCTGCGCCGTGTTAACCACGGCCCCTAAACCAGTGATTACGCCGCAAGCGAGTAGCGAGACGCTTTCCAGTGGCAATTGCTCAGGCACCGGTACCACCTGCGACTGATCGACAACAACGTACTCGGCAAAAGCGGCAGTGCGCAAGCCTTGATGAATTGGTTGACCACCCTTGGCACGGAGCCGGCTTTCTTTATCCAACGCAAAAGTACCCTCGCACAGGTGAGGGTCGCCTTGTACACAAAAATAGCAACGCCCGCAGGATCGGATAAGCGTGACGACGACATGGTCACTGAGTTTCGCGAAGGTCACACCGGCACCGACCGCTTCAACGATACCGGCCGCCTCGTGTCCATACACAACTGGTAGCGACCCGCCCCAAGCCCCCTCGATGGCGTGAATATCGCTATGGCAAATGGCACAAGCGGCGAGCTTTACCTTGACCTCACCGGCCTGTGGCGAATCAATGTCTATGTCTTCGATCGCCAGGGGCTTACCAAATTCATAACAGATGGCTGCTCTCATATCGCGTTACCTTTGTTGCGGTACTCAGCCGCCGACCTCGACGACAACCTCAGCACCAGCGACTTCGGATTCATCATCGACGAGCTCTGCTGGAAAACCAGGCGCACGCAATTCGCAACCGCACGCTTCTTCCACGCGCTTAACAATCATGGAAGACCAGGCGCGGGAACCGTAACGTTGTTCTCCGTCCTTAAAGATATCGAGCACCAATGGTGAAATCTCTAGCGGTACATTCAGCCTTTGCGCTAGACCGTCAAACAGACCCATATCCTTCACCACCAAATCCATGGTGAAGTTGATGTTATAGCTACCGTTTAAGATCACCTGGCTTTCGGTCTCATGAACGAAAGAATTGCCAGACGAAATACGAATCGCCTCAAAGGTCCGGTTGAGATCCATGCCCGCTTGCTTGGCGACGGTCAGGGCTTCTCCCAGGGCAACGAGGTGCACCGAGCACAGGTAGTTGGTCACCACTTTGAGAATTGAGGCAGATCCAAGTGGGCCGACATGAAGAATACGCCTGCCCATGACTTTAAGCGCCGGCAACACCCTTTCGAAAACCGCGCGTTGGCCACCAACGAAAATCGATATATTGCCGGTGGTGGCGCGATGACAACCACCAGAGACTGGACCGTCCAAGGGCATGGCGCCTGCCGCCTCCACCAGTGCGCCCAGTCGCTTGACCTCGGCTTCGTCAGTCGTGCTCATCTCCAACCACATCTTGTCTGGCCCAAGGCCGGCGAGTACGCCATCGCTTGCCTCCATGACCTCGCTGCTTGCCGCCGGCGAAGGTAGGCAAGTGATTACCAGATCCACTACTTGTGCCAATGCCTTGGGTGACTCCGCCCAGGTGGCGCCGTTCGTGAGAAAAGGTGCCGCTGCCTCTTTGTCCAAATCGCGTACCACTAGATCAAAACTATTGCGTTGCAGACTGCCCGCCAATTTGCCGCCGACGTTGCCGAGCCCGATAAAACCGATCTTCATTTGCGAATTCTCCGAAACTTTAATCGATATAGGTTACTAGACCACCGGCCTATCTAACATTTCGAGATGTAACTGGTCATCCGTGTAGGGGTGCTTCGCCGCCACCTCCTCGTTGAGCTCGACGCCCAAACCCGGTTCGGTCGGTGGGATGATATAGCCCTCCTGCCAATGTATCGGTCGCTTCAAGATCTCGGCGTGGAACCCGTCCCACTTCCCTATGCCTTCCTGGATCAAAAAGTTCGGGCTACAAGTATCGATCTGAATATTTGCCGCCCCTTCGATGGGACCACAGTATAGGTGCGGCGCGATTTGTGCATAATGTGCTTCGGCCATACCAGCGATCTTCTTGGCTTCAAGAATGCCGCCCGATCTCCCCAATGCCAACTGCAAGATCGACGCCGCTTGCTTTTCAAGGAGTGCACGAAACTCATATTTCGTCGCCAGTCTTTCACCGGTCGCGATGGGGATACTAGTCGAACGTGCGACGCGCGCCATCTCCTCTACATTCTCGGGGGGCACCGGTTCTTCAAACCATAAGGGATCATACGGCTCTAGTCGCTTGGCCAACCGTATGGCACTCGAGGTTGTCATTTGTCCATGAGTACCAAAAAGCAGATCACATTTGTTGCCGACTGCGTCTCGGATCTTCCTGACAAACGTCTCCGCCCTATCTAATGCGACCAACGACAATTGTCTGGGATCAAACGCCGTGTAAGGACCAACCGGGTCGAACTTCACGGCAGTGAAACCTTGCGCGACGTACTCTGCCGCGCGTTCTGCCGCCAGGTCGGCATCCGTGTATACATCGGTCTTGTCCGACGCCTTTGGGTATATATAGGTATAAGACCGCAATCGCTCATGCACCTGGCCACCCAACAGTTCGTAGACCGGTTTGTTCAGCTCCTTGCCGATGATATCCCAACAGGCCATTTCAATAGCACTAAGCACACCCATCATAGATAGATCAGAGCGTTGGGTATAACAGCTCGAGTAAACGACGCGCCAGAGCCGCTCTATCTTGAACGGATCGGAGCCCAGGACATAACGTTCACACACGTCCTCGATCATGCGCACAACAATCTTTGGATGAAACGGTATCGCATAGGCCTCGCCATACCCCTCGATTCCCGTATCGGTAGTGAGCTTCAGAAACACCCAGTAACGTCCGCCATAATGGGGAGGCGGGTTCGCCACCGAATAGGTCTTAAGGTCCACGATTTTCATGGCAATAGTCGTCTCCTAAACTACGGTCAACCGTCGCCGAGCGTATCTTCTTTGCCGGCGAGGCCTGTCATCCCAGCATGTGGGCGACCTGCGGCGGCGCCTATCTGTCCGGTATCGACACGGCTCGAGAAGTGAGCCGAGTGTTGCGGCAGAAGGCCGCTTCCACGCAATGTTCTACGGAAGCCTAACTGTAGGACAGCCGCCCAAGAAGGGCTACCGTCTAGCTGGACGGCGTACCAGAAAACGCCGTTACATTTTAGAGGATTGCTGACGTATATTTTGGTACAAAAGTCGCCGCGACCGAGTCAGTAGTGGTCTCTTTCCATGATCGCCTCGACGCATTCTCGGACCACCCGCGTATGCAGGTCGACATCGCCCTCGGAGGTTGCTGGCGATATGAGCGCCATGTTGTGAAAGGGCGTCAGCAGCAGTCCCCGATTCAGGCAGAATAGGTGGATTAGGTGCTTGAGTTCCGGATCTGCGCCGAGCTCCGCTTCGCTGGCGTTTCGCGGCGGCGTCGGTTGAAAACGATACTCCACGCGGGCCCCGAGTCGAGTCACATACCACGGCAGCCGGTAATCACGAATGGTCTCCTCCACACCGGCTGCGAGGCGTTGCGCCAATGCGATCATGTGCACATAGTTTGGCTCGGTCATCAAGTGCTCTAACGTCGCCCGCATGGCATGTGTCGACAGCGCATTGGCGGACAGCGTGCCGCCAATGCCAGCGACCGGGATGTCCGGTGAGACCGTGCGCGAACGCACCTTTTCCGCGACTTGATGACTCATCCCGTAAACGGCGGCGGGCACACCGCTCGCAATCGGTTTCCCGAGCACGAGCATATCGGGCTCGAGCCGATAAGCCCGCGTGTAACCCCCCGGACCGGTAGAGATAGTGTGAGTTTCATCGATGATTAGAAGCGTTCCGTAACGCCTCGTGATGTCACGCAGGGCGTCGTGATAATTGGCCTCGGGAAGCACGATACCATAATGGTTGGTCAGTGCGGGTTCGGTGAGCACGCACGCAACTTCGCGCGACGAAAGGACTTTATCCAGCGCCTCGACGTCGTTGAATTCAACGACGTCGGTCGTCGTGGTTGGATCGAAGGCCGGCCCAACATTGCCCTCACGCGAGCTCGACATACCATCGCGAAGGATCACAATCGTCTCATCGACCGTGCCGTGATAGCAGCCGTTAAACACCAAAATTCGGTTTCGGCCGGTAATATCACGTGCCAGGCGTAGCGCGAAGCGATTTGCATCCGTGGCCGAGAGCGCCATCTGCCAGTACGGTAGACCGAATCGTCGAGCGAGCTCTTCGGCGACCCACAGCGAATCTTCGGTGGGCAGCATGCTAGTGATGCCGCGCCCCGCTTGAGCGGCGATTTCATCTGTAACGACAGGAGGGGCGTGACCGAACATAGCACCGGTATCCCCCAGACACAGGTCGACGTATTGATGGCCGTCTACGTCCGTCACGCGCGCACCTTCGGCGCGCTCCAAGAAAATGGGAAACTGTCCTGGCCATTCGATCATCCATTGCATTGGGACTCCGCCGATCAGCGATGCTTGGGCACGCTCGGACAGCTCGCGGGACTTCGGTCGCGCGGTGACAAACGCAGCCTGCTCCCGTTCAAAAAGTTCCTCAATTGCGTGCCTGGAAATGTCCATCTGAACCACCAGAAGCTCAAGAACACCATTCATACACTTCGCGCCCGCAACCGTAGCAGGAACATGAATACGATCAAACAGGCTAACCCGCTCCTTGTCTGCAAAGGTTAGACGTTTGCAACCCAGGGCCGGGCTACTCAGGCGCCTGCTGCGCCCCGCCCTTGTCCTCGAAGATCACGTAAAACTTGCGCACGGTCTCAGGCATGTGCCAGGTGCACTTCAGGCCTTTTGGTATGACGAAGCATTCGCCGGATTTGAACGTCTCGGCGCGGCCATCAGCGTCGGTGATGACCACCTTGCCGCTCAGGATGAAGCAGAACTCATCGACCGGATAACTGTCGATCTGTGACGTGTACGGCGTGCATTCCCAAACGCCGGCCGTGAGTTGCCCGGTGTTGTCGGTAAAATAGTTGTGACCCGATTCAACCGGATCGCCGTCGATGACGTTTTCGGACTCACAATGCCCCCGGAACGTTAGGCCCGTACCCTCAGGGCCATCTCTGTTCAAACGGATAACGGTGTTCTCGGCCATGTTGTACCCCCTGGTAAGTTATCCATCAAAGTCAGGCAGACGATCCCGCCAGTTATGCCCCACGTGCCGGACCATCGTGATGCTTTGACCCGGTTGATCGTCGGGCGGTGTCCACGGTTTAGCTCGTGGCGAACAATGATCATGGCGCCCGCCCCTAAACCGATGGCTCCAGTGCGATGTGCTCGCGACGGAAAGGCATGTCTGGGTCGGCCGGTGGTGCATCGAGCTCGCGCGCCGCACGGTGGCCGTCATAGACCGCCGCCGCGATGGTTGAGGGATTGCTGCAGTCGCCGATCACTGACACCGATGCGATGCGCGCCGCCGCGAGCTTCTGCCGGTCCTGCGTCAGCATCAGATAAAGTCCGTTGTTCGGCCGGTGTGACG